>NZ_QRHM01000024.1:0-30631 GCF_003470325.1 Collinsella sp. AM24-1
GGAGTAGCCCCGACGGTTGACAAAACTATAGGAACACCCAACGACTAGTCATTGGGGACGTTCTTTTTTGTCTAGTCGTCGGGGACACTCTTTGCGGGTTTGCGAGCGATTTGTTCGTTTGCTGACGTGCGGGTGTTCATTTGTCGACTTCTTTGGCTGTGGCCACCTGTTGTTTCTGTGGTGGCTGCGGGCATCTGGCTCAAAAGGGCGGGTTGGCTGTCTATGTCTACCTGCGGTTTCTTTGCGGTGCGCTCATTCGGTCAAGTGCCCCGTCAAGTGTTTGGTTAGCATCTGGTTTGCAGTCGACGGCCTATTTTGCCCGCGCTTGCCTCGGTTGCCCACCCTCCTCGTAAGCTCAAATTGAGGTCCATCAGTTTGAGGAGGATGCCATGACTGACCAAGTTTTTGACCGAGCACAGCTGGCCGAAGCCGTCGGCAACGATATTGCCGACATGGCTCACTTTTGGATGCTGCGGAAGTTTCAATTCCTGGAGCCGGCGCGCGAGCAGTTCGAGATTATCGTCGATCCGTGGCTCAGCTATTGCGAGGAGCCTTCTCAAAACGAAATCATGGCCTACAACATGGCGTTTACCGATTGGCTGCTGTTTGAGCGCCCCTATTACCACGGCAAGACGCTGTTGGAGCTGTACGTGGACGAGCCGCCAGCGTCAATTTCTCCTGCTTCGCTCGGGAGACTTAAGCAGGTACGCGACACGCAGTATTTCTCGCGCTTTGGCATTTTGGACAAGGATCCCGCGACTGGCATGGTCGTGCTGAAGGACACGCGCGCCGACCGTCGCTTTGACGTCTACGACCCACATATCGTGCAAAAGGAGCACTGGAACGATGGCGCGATTGCGGTGCGACTCGCGTGCGTCGACGATGTCTGGCTGACGGCGGGGCAGCTCTACCTGTATGACATCGCGCGCCTGAGCGACACGGCGGTCGACGGGCCGGGCGCGGTGCATCCCGAGGACCTAGAGGACGGTTTCGACACCTCGTGCATCAGCTTCTTTTTGCGCCTGGTCCGCGACATCATGGGCGCCCAGGGGCGGTACGTGAAGTCGCTCAATATTTACGAGCAGGAATGGGAGTAGGGGTGGGCTGTCGCCCGCCTTGCCTTCTGCCTTTATGTCTCGATTTGTAACGTTTAGGGACCTGGAGAACGTCTACCTGTTACAGATCGAGACGAACGCTTGGGCGCCGCTGGTTTGTCTAAATCTGTAACGTTTTGGGGTCTAGAGAACGTCTACCTGTTACCGATTGAGACGTTTGGCACCTGGCTGGGGGAATGTCTCAATCTGTAACATCTAACGGCCAAAAATTGGTCTTCCTGTTACAGATCAAGACGCTTGTCGACGGCGGCAACAGCGGCGATGGCCCATTTCTTCGATGTGGTGGTGATGGAAGTGTCTAATACCGTTCTCAAACACAAGCATACGGCTCGCAACACGTTGGCGCGGAATAGGATGCTTGCCAGGCTCACGGAGGCGGCTGAACTAGGCGTGCTGCTTGTGACGCACGACAATGCCGAGCTCATGTGGCTGCGGCGTCATGTGGGGACCGATGACATTGCGGAGCCTGAGTCGCACCTGTTCTGTTTTCAGCATGATTGGGATGCGTTGACGCCGACGGAGCGAGCGCTGCGGACCATCAAAGGGCTTGCGGAGTTTCATCCCGATTGGGCGTTTTGGGGTTACGACGCGGCACTTTTGTGGGGTCTGGAGGTGCCAAATGATCTGCTTGGGCCGCGATTTCTTGTTAAGACAGGTTGCTCGGTGCCGCTGAGTGCAGGATGCCGGCTGTTGCGTCCGCAGGCGGCGGGTGCGCTTGAGCGCGTCGACGGCGTGCGAGTGACGCCGTTTTGGCGCACGGTGAAGGATTGTCTGCTGCGTGCGCCGTTTTCGTATGGTCTGGCGATCGCCGATTCTGCGCTGCGGGCGAAGGGCATATCGCGCGACGACCTCTGCGAACGGCTCCAGGCCGATTGCGAGGGCAGACGCGGGTATCGCAGGGCTCAGGTGATTGCGTCCCATGCGGACGGGCTGTCCGAAAACGGTGGCGAGTCTCGATTCCGGGCGTTCTTTATTGCATACGGTTTTCCGGTGCCAGAGTTGCAGGTGGAGTTTCGTGACCCGCTTGATTCGAGCCAAGTGTTTCGCGTTGATTATTTCTGGAGGCTCGAGGACGGGACGTGCGTGATTGGCGAGCTCGATGGAAAGGGAAAGTATGCCTTGCAGAACGACGAGGGTCGGGAGTCGGTCGACCCATTCGTGGCAGAACGTCAGCGAGAGTCCCATCTGACGATGCTCGGACATAAAGTACTGAGGTTTACGTTTGATGAGCTCAAGAATCCGGGGAAGCTGGCTGAAAAGATGAGACTGGCGAACATTCCGCAGCGGGTCAATCTGGCGGAGGAATGGAGACGGCAGTGGTATGGGCGCTAAGGGGTGCAACTGACGCGGAGGTGGTTGTTCCTGCCGAGTTTGTCTCAATCTGTAACAACAAGGGACCGTTTGGCCTCGTAACTGTTACAGATTGAGACGGAAGGTTGGCTACCGCTAAAAGATCTCAATCTGTAACATCTAGAGGCCGAAAACCTGTCTACCTGTTACAGATTTAGACGTTTGACGACGGGGCTGGAGAATATCTCAATCTGTAACATTTACAGGCCAAAAATCGACCTAACTGTTACAGATTGAGACAAAGGTTGGACGCGGTGCCGAAAGATCTCGATCTGTAACATCTAGTAGCCCAAAAAACCGGGTTTACTGTTGCAGATCGAGACGTTCGGCACACACGGCTGGGGCATCGCCGCGCTGACCTCTCTATCCTCACATTCTCCCTTTTCTCCGTTAACCGATACATCGGCTGCATCTCCGTCGCCTTGGGCGATAATGGACAAATGTTCAAGTTAATCGTGAGGGAGGAGCTCGATATGGCGTCTGCCGATCGTTCTACGTTGTTTATCAATGCGACCATTCTGGATGGCTCGGAGCATATGGAGCCGCAACCCGATATGGCCGTGACTGTTGAGCGCGGCGTCATCACCTGGATGGGGCCGAGTGCTGTGGCGCAGGCGCCGGCGGGTGCCGAGGTTATCGACCTGGGCGGTGCGTATCTCATGCCCGGTCTCATCAATATGCACGTGCATCTGTGCGGTTCGGGCAAACCGGTCTCGGCGGGCGATGCGGGCGCACTCATGAAGAAGCTCGACAATCCCGTGGGCCGCTCCATCGTCCGCCACATCCTCAAAGGCAGCGCCCAGCAGCAGTTGGCAAGTGGCGTGACCACGGTGCGCGGTGCGGGTGACCCGCTGTTTGCCGATATAGCCGTGCGCGACGCTATTGACGCCGGCAAGCATCAGGGTCCGCGCCTGGTAGCGCCGGGAACGGGCGTCACGGTGCCGGGCGGCCATGGCGCGGGGCTGTTTGCCCAGGTGGCAAACAGCCCCGTCGAGGCAGTCGAGCAGGTGCGTGACCTGTACGCGCGCGGTGCCGACGTCATTAAGCTGTTCGTAACGGGCGGTGTGTTCGATGCGACCGAGGTGGGCGAGCCGGGCGTGCTGCGTATGCCGGTGGAGGTTGCCGCAGCGGCGTGCAAGGCGGCGCACGAGGTGGGCCTTCCGGTGATGGCCCATGTCGAGAGTACCGAAGGTGTGAAGGCCGCGCTTAAATCCGGCGTCGACACAATCGAGCACGGCGCTCCGATGACCCCCGAGATCCTGGAGTTGTATCACGGTGCCGCGGGTACGCAGCTCGAGGGGCGTGCGCCGAGCGTGACCTGCACGATCAGCCCGGCGCTGCCGTTTGTATTGCTCGATCCAGAAAAGACCCATTCGACCGATACGCAAAAGAAGAACGGCGACATCGTGTGCTCGGGCATCATCGAGAGCGCCCGTGCCGCACTGGAAGCCGGCGTTAAGGTGGGCCTGGGCACGGACTCAAGCTGCCCGTTTGTGACGCAGTACGACATGTGGCGTGAGGTGGCCTATTTTGCCAAGTATGTCGGCGTGAGTAACGCCTTCGCGCTGCATACGGCTACGCAGATCAATGCCGAGCTGCTGGGGCTGGGCGGCGAGACCGGTACGATCGAGTGCGGCAAGGCTGCCGATATCTTGGTAACGCGCAAGAACCCGCTCGATGATCTGTGCGCACTGCGTGAGCCGACGTACGTGATGTGCCGTGGTGATCTGGTGCGCAAACTCAAGGTGAAGCGTATTCCCGAGGTGGACGCCGAGCTCGACGCGATTATGGCCATGCCTGCCGAGGCGTTGGCCGAGGAGCTTGCCCGCGACGGTGTGGCGTAGACGAGTCAAAGGGACAGCTCCGTTGCCGCATACAAAAAGCCGAGGTCTCAACACGAGGCCTCGGCTTTTTTATCGAACAAATACTTAAGATTTGGGACAAACAAACCTGATTAATTTGTCCCGCGTGCGGGCGCTAGGAGCGCGTTTCCATCTTGGCGTGGCACTTGGGGCAGGTGACGCGGATCTTGCCCTTACCCTTGGGGACGGACAGCATCTGACCGCAGTTAGGGCACTTAAGGTAGGCCGTGGTCTTGCGGCCCTTCCACATCTTCTTGGCCGTTCGCTTGGCGCGCTCAAAGTCTTCCTTGCTGGTGCCGGCCGCGCGCGAGGCGTTGGCAGCCGCGGCGCCGCCACCCAAGCTGGCGACGAACTTACCTAGGCCGGGGACGTTTGCGGTCGCCGTGACAAAGGCATCGTTCTCCTTGCGGCGCGCGTCGATGTTTTTGGACAGACCGCGCAGCACGCCGAGCGCGATCACGGCGATGGCGATCCAGCTGAGCCACTGGATACGGGCCATCGACCCGATCATCGCGATGATAATGCCTGCGAAGCCCAACACGACGGTGAGCTCATCGGCGCCGTTGCGACCCTTCATAAAGTCATTCATGCGAATTGCCTTTCGTTCGATATACTGCACGCCTTTATACCCGATTTAGAGCAAGGGGGACAGGTTAATCTGCACCAGTGTGGTGCAAGCATACCTGTCCCCAGAACACCAAGACGGTGCAAAGAAGATTGTTCCCAATGCCCCAATTACTTGGAGAGCTTGTCGACGACGCGTTCAATCTCGGCAAGCTTGGCGGCCTTGAGCTCCTCGTCGCCCGATTCGATTGCCGAAGTCACGCAGCCTTCGATATGCGCCTTGAGCACGTCGGCGTTGATGCGCGCGAGGAGCGCCTGTGTGGCCATGAGCTGCGTAGAAATATCGACGCAGTAGCGGTCCTCATCGACCATCCGCAGGATGCCGTCGATCTGACCGCGTGCCGTCTTGAGCATGCGGGTCACCGATTTATGGTCTGCCATCATGGCGGGTCCTCGTTTCTGGTCAATCCTTCAAATGCCTCACCCTCAGTTGCGGTGAAATAGTTCCTGATTGAAGGCTTAAAGCGTTTAAACCGGAACTATTTCACCGCAACTTCTGAGGGGCTGGTTGGACAGCGGTGTCTGTTGGTGCGGCAGCTGCTACGCGGCGGTTACGGACAGGGCGTGGAACTTCTCGCCGGCGCCCTCGACGGCGGCAGCGAGCTGCTCAGCGGTCACGGTGTCGGCGCACTCCACCTGGACGGTCTGGGTCTCGTGATCGGCGTCGGCGTCGGTCACGCCTGCAACGTTGAGCAGCGCGGTCTCGACGGTGGCGTCGCAGTGGCCGCACATGAGGCCGGAAGTCTTGATTGTGTAACGCATGGGTATTCCTCTCTGTTATGTCGGCTTTCCCAGGCACCCGACCTTGACCTTCAAGCCGTCGCTCGCGTACCAAAGTACGCGTCGCTCCTCTTTCAGGTCAATCTCGGGCACCTGGAAAACCCGTTCTAAATGGACTTAATGGTGAGCCTATTTTGCCACTTTCGGCTTAAAGGTTCGCAGGCGTAGAGCGTTGCTTACGACGCACACGCTCGACAGGCTCATGGCCGCAGCGCCAAACATCGGCGAGAGCTGCCATCCGGTGAGCGGGAAGAACACGCCCGCCGCCAGCGGAATGCCGATGCCGTTGTAGAACAGCGCCCAGAACAGGTCCTGCTTGATGTTGCGGATCGTGGCGCGCGAAAGCTCGATGGCGCGGGCGACGTCCATGAGGTCGCTGCGCATGAGTACCACGTCGGCGCCCTCCTTGGCGATGTCGGCGCCGGTGCCAATGGCAAGGCCCACGTCGGCGCGCGCCAGGGCGGGGGAGTCGTTGATGCCGTCGCCCACCATGGCGACCTTGCTGCCCGCATCCTGCAGTTCGCGCACGTGGCGTTCCTTGTCGGCGGGCAGGACGTCGGCGATGACCTGCGCACGGTCGAGTCCCACACGGTGGGCGATTGCTTCGGCAGTGACGCGGTTGTCGCCGGTGAGCATGCGCACGTCGACGCCGAGCTTGCGGAGCGCGGCGATGGCCTCGGCGCTCGTCTCCTTGACCTCGTCAGCCACGGCAATGGTGCCGGCAAGCTCGCCGTTCTTGGCAAAGAACAGCGGCGTCTTGCCTTCGGCAGCAAATTGCTCGGCAAGACCCGCGGGCACGGTAACGCCCAACTCGTTCATCAGGCACACGTTACCAGCGGCAATGGCGTTTTGCCCCTCGCGTGCCGTAACGCCACGACCGGGCACGGCAGCAAAGTCCTCGACCATGCGCGCGACGATTCCGCGCGACTCGCACTCGGCCATAATCGCCTCGGCCAGCGGGTGCTCGCTCGAGCGCTCCAACGCGGCGGCCAGCTTGAGCAGCGCCTTTTCGCTCATGGTGGGCGAGCCGTCGGCACGTGCGGCAACCACGATATCGGTCACGGCCGGCTTGCCTCGGGTGACGGTGCCCGTCTTATCGAGCACCACGGCGCCCACGCTGCGCAGGTTCTCTAGCGCCTCGGCGCTCTTAAACAGAATGCCCATTTCGGCGCCCTTGCCGGTGCCCACCATAATGGCGACGGGCGTGGCCAGACCCAGTGCGCACGGACAGCTGATCACCAGCACGGCCACGGCGGAGGTGAGCGCCTCGTTTATGCTGCCGGTCAGTGCCATCCACACCGCAAAGGTTGCGGCCGAAATCACGAACACCACGGGCACGAACACGCCGGCGACCTTGTCGGCCATGCGGGCGATGGGCGCCTTGGTAGCGTTGGCGTCCTCGACGAGCTGGATAATCTTGGCGAGCGACGTATCGGCGCCCACACGCGTGGCGCGGAAGGTAAACGAGCCCGTGCGGTTGACCGTGGCCGCATTGACAGTGTCGCCGGCGGTCTTCTCCACGGGAATGGATTCGCCGGTGAGCGCGCTTTCGTCCACGGCCGAGCTGCCATCGAGCACCACGCCGTCAACGGGGATGGACTCGCCGGGGCGCACACGCAGCACCTGGCCGGGCAGAATGGCATCGACGTCGACGGTGGCCTCGATACCGTCCTCGGCCACGACGGTCGCGGTCTTGGGTGCTAAGTCGATGAGCGCCTCGATAGCGCCGCCGGTTTTGGACTTGCTGCGCGTCTCGAGGTATTTGCCCACGGTGACGAGCGACAGGATGGTGCCGGCGCTCTCAAAATATAGGTTGTCCATGCTCGTCATCATGGCCTCGTGCACCTGACCTGCGGCTAGCTGGTCGGCCATGATGAACATGGCGTAGAGCGACCAGGCGATGGACGCGGTGGCGCCCACGGCGATGAGGGCGTCCATGATAGGCGCGCCGTGCGCGAGCGATTTAAACCCATTGATAAAGTACGCGTCGTTGACATAGACGATGGGGATGAGCAGGACGAGCTCGGTGAGGGCGAGCGTCATGCTGTGGGCATGGTCGGTGAAGACGCCGGGCAGTGGCCAACCGAGCATGTGCCCCATGCCTATGTAGAACAGCGGGATGAGGAAGATGATCGAGACGATGAGGCGGGTGCGCATGGCAGAGGCGGCGGCCTCCAACTTTTTGGTCGGTGACTCCATATGCGCGGCGCCGGACCTGGCTTGCGCACTTCCGCTTTGGACAGCGTCGGTGCCCGTGCTGATGGGCGAGGCCGAGTAGCCCGCGCGGTCGACAGCGGTGCAGATGTCGTCGGAGGTGACCTGCGCGGGGTCGTAGTCGACCATCATGGAACCGGCGAGCAGGTTGACCGCGACGCTTTGGACGCCGTCGAGTTTGCTCACGGCGCGATCCACATGCGCCTGGCAGGCGGCGCATGTCATGCCGCCCACGTCGAACTTATCTTGAGCCATGGTTTCTCCTTTCTGCAGTTCGGTGTTGGAATTGTTAACCTGCCGATACTATACACCCATACCCCCTGGGGGTGTCCAGTGGGGATGAAAATGTATGACATTTCGCTACAGATGCGGGTGGCTGCTCAATCGTTGGCAGCTCATGTCAAACATCTCGATCTGTAACATCTAGCGGGGAAAATGACCTCTAACTGTTACAGATCGAGATTATGTTTTGCGATGTTTGAGTTCGTCTCAATCTGTAACGTGTAGACCCGGTTTTGTCTCGTAACTGTTACAGATTGAGACAATCGGCCCAGGCCCGTCTCGTCCGCTCCGTCATCTGTGGTTTACGTGGGGGCATGCGAAGCACGGGTATACTAACCCGCGGCGAATCTGCTCCATCGCTTAGAGCTGCTGCGTCTGGACGGCGCGTGATAGGGCTGCCAAAGCGATCGCCAGCGTGCTGAGCAACGTCCTCTCTGTGCGCACCTGTTTTGTATGTATTAGCGCACTACCAAGCACGCCCCGCGCGGCCGCATGCCGTGCCCATAACGCGTGCAGATAAGGAACAACAACATATGCGTAATTCTGTATCCGACGTCACGGACGCCGAGATTCTGGACGAGGCCCGCGAGGCCATGACCCAGGCTGCCTTCGATGCGGCCGACGAGGCCAGCGCCGCCGAGACCGTTGAGTCCGCTACCGAGAGCCTGCCCGCCTTTGACGAGCTGGGGCTTTCGGACGAGATGCTTCGTGCTATCGAGAACCTGGGCTACACGGCGCCCACGCCCGTTCAGGCCGGCTCCATCCCCGTGGTGCTCGAGGGTCGCGACCTGCTTGCCGCCGCTCAGACCGGCACCGGCAAGACGGCTGCCTTTTTGCTGCCGACCATGAACAACCTGGAGCACATCGCTCCGCCCAAGCCTGTGCGCGAGCGCAGCGGCCGCAACCGCCGTCGCGGTGCCAAGAAGCCCGAGGGCAACGGTCGCGGTCCCGTGATGCTCGTCATCACCCCCACGCGCGAGCTTGCCCAGCAGATCGACGAGGTCGCGAGCAAAATCGCCGACGTCACGGGCCACGTTGCCGTGACCGTCGTGGGCGGCGTGAGCTACAAGCCGCAGACCGCGGCACTCAAGTACGGCTGCGATATCCTGGTCGCCACGCCGGGCCGTCTGGTCGATCTGATCGAGCAGGGCGCCTGCCACCTGGACGAGGTCAAGGTACTGGTGCTCGACGAGGCCGACCGCATGCTCGACATGGGCTTTTTGCCCGCCGTCCGCCGCATTGTGCGCGAGACGCCGTCCGAGCGCCAGACGCTGCTGTTCTCGGCGACGCTTGACGAGGAAGCCGTGGGCGAGATCACCGACCTGGTGAGCGATCCGGCCCGCGTGGAGATCGCGCCCGCCACGTCGACCGCCGACACCGTCGACCAGTTTGTGTTCCCGGTGTCCATCGAGGCCAAGAACAACCTGCTGCCCGAGTTCCTCAAGAAGGAGGGCCCGGAGCGCACCATCGTCTTTATGCGCACCAAGCACCGCGCCGACAGCTGCTGCCGTCGTCTGGAGCGTAAAGGCATCAAGGCTGCCGCGATTCACGGCAACCGTAGCCAGGCCCAGCGCGAGCGCGCGCTTTCGGCTTTCCGCGACGGCACCGTCGACGTGCTGGTGGCAACCGATGTTCTCGCCCGCGGCATCGACATTAGCGACGTGCGCTACGTCGTGAACTTTGACGTGCCGGCCGAGCCGACCGACTACATCCACCGTATTGGCCGTACGGGCCGCGCCGGCGAGCTGGGCTGGGCCATCACGTTTGTGACCGAGCAGGACGTGGACGAGTTCTACGAGATCGAGAAGCTCATGGACAAGACCGCCGACATCTACGAAGCCGGCGAACTGCATGTGGGTCCCAACCCGCCCGCCGTCGATCCCGAGCGCGATCCTGCCGCCTTTAAGGTGAAGAAGAAGACCAAGCGCGGCAAGTCCAAGAGCAAGAAGAAGCTTGAGCAGGCGCGTCGCGACGGCAAGCGTAACGGCGACGATTACGGCGACGTGGCTGGTCGTTCCAACCGCGGTCGCGACGAGCGTCGTGGCGACGGCGAGCGCCCGAGCCGTCCCAAGCGCGGCGGCAAGACCCGCGTGCGCGAGGGCGTTCAGGCTCGCGTGGACGAGGCCGTGGAGAGCGTGGCTCGCGAGGTGGCTGCCGAGGAACGCGCTGGTGCTGGTGCCGCTGAGCAGCCTGCGCGCGGCAACCGCGCCGAGCGTCGTGCCAAGCAGTTCCAGGGCGAGGCACACCGCCGTCGTCGTGAGGACGAGGACCGTGGCGGTCGTCGTCGTGTTGAGCGCGAGGACGAGGGCCGTGGTTCGCGCGGCGGCAAGCGCGGCTCGGGTGACCGTCGTCGCTCCGGTCGCGATGGCGAGCGCGATGAGCGCCGTGGTGGCGAAGGCCGTGGTTCGCGTGACGAGCGTGGTACCCGCGGCGGCAAGCGCTTTGACGAGCGCGGAGGCCGCGAGGGTGGCCGTGGCGGCGAGCGTCGCGAGGGTGCTCGTGGCAACGGTGGCCGCAGCGGCGCCGGTCGTTCGAATGAGTCGCGTGATCGTCGCGACCCGCGTGCCAGCCGCGATCGTCGCGATGACTGGCGCAACTACGACGACACCCGCGAGGAGCGCCGTGGCGGCTATCGCGGCGGGCGTGGCGGCAACCAGGCAGGCTCCCGTGGCGGCCGTGCCGGCGGTCGCGATAACCGTGGCAGCTATGGCAACAGCCGCGGCGGCAAGCGCGGCGGCAGCTCCCGTCGCCCCGGTGACGGCGGCGGCAAGCGCAAGTAACACACCCGTCGCGCGGTGAGGCGAGATGAGTTTGGGCCCCGAGCAGATTATGCTCGGGGCCCTTTTTGTTTGCCGTATCCGATCGCTAGTTCAAATGTGATTTCCTCGGGAATGCATCTAGAGGATGCCGTGGGCCTGTTTCCTGCCATGCGGCAATGGGTCCCATGGGGTGCGCCGTGCATTTTTTGGAGTATTCTGTAGTTCGAGTTGTCTGCATATGATTCGACGTCGCCAACGGTGGCCTTCGGATATCCCTAGCGAGCGTTCCGAGTCAGATTTCGCCGTTTTCCGGAGCAGGGGGCGCGTCATTCTCGCCATGTCGGGACTTAGAATGATACGGCGCCCTACAGTTTTGCCCACCCGCGGCGGTGCTGGCGCGGTCACGTTGCAGAATACTCCGTTTTTTGCACGGGCCAGGATGGGGTACCTCAGGAGAACGCGGCGGTATCCCGTAAATATATACAATCTGTACCGTAATTTATACAAAACGAAGAGGCAGACAGCGTAGGGTGGGTGCATTGGGGTGCCTGGCGCACCGAAACGGGGAGCTCCCCCCCCATGCGCCGTATACTCTGTCTGAATGTGAAAACGGCTTGACGCGTTGCCAGGCGTAGGGAGAGGGTGCCTCGATGAGCGTATTCGAAATTGTGTTTAGTCCGACGGGTGGAACGCGGAAGGTGTCTGGCCTTGTGGCCGGGGCGCTGGACAATAATACCGTTACCGTCGATCTGACCGATAGCGGGCTAGATTTCAGCGCTGTCTCGATGACTGAGGACGACGTGGCCGTAATCTCTGTGCCGGCGTATGCCGGTAGAATCCCGGCTGTGGTGGCTGACCGGTTGGGCATGGTGCGCGGCAACGGGGCTCGGGCTGTTTTGGTTTGTGTATACGGAAACCGCGCGTTTGAGGACACGCTCGTAGAGCTGGAGGACGTTGCGAAGCGCGCCGGATTTAGGGTGGTTGCAGCTGTTTCTGCTATTGCTGAGCATTCCGTTGCTCGTCAGTTTGCTGCTGGGCGACCGGATGCGCAGGATGCGGCGCAGCTCGCAGAGTTTGCGCAGCAAATTCAGCAAAAGCTGTTGGCTGAGGATGCGTCCGAGCCCTCTATCCCCGGCAATCGTCCTTATAAACAAGCTGGAGGTCGCCGTATGGCACCCGAGGCAACAGAGGAATGCGTCTCCTGCGGTGCATGCGCCGCGGCGTGTCCCGTTTGTGCTATCGACAAGGGCGACCCCAAGCGAGCAGCTGACGAGGCGTGCATCTCCTGCATGCGCTGCATCGCCGTATGCCCGCGAGGCGCTCGCAAGCTTGATCCCAACAAGCTATCCGCTGTTTCCCAGATGCTGAGCAAGGTTTGCGTCGTGCGGAAGGAATGCGAGCTCTTCATCTAACGCATGCGAAATTGCTGCAAGGAGTGTCCCTGGGTGCCGGCGGGAAAGGAACGTCCCTAAGTGCCGCCTAAATACCGTTTATCGAAGAAAAAATACCGCTCACCGGTCATAATGATTGTTCTGGCTTTGGGCTTGTCTACAATAACTCCCGTAAAAAGAAATGCGGAAGGTTACCGAGTCCCTCGGACGTGGGCCTAACCAAAGTCTTTGAACGGGTGTGTCTCTATGGATGCATTCGCTTGATTTTGGTTGGGCTATATTTATGAAGGGACATGCCACCATGGGTTTCTTTTCTCGCCTGATGGGCGGTTCGGATGAGCAGAAGACTGCGACCTCCGAGTTCGAAATCCTCGCTCCCGTTTCTGGCGAGCTTGTTCATCTAGAAAATACCAATGACCCCGCTTTTAGCAGCCGTGCCGTGGGCGATGGCGTTGCCGTGGTTCCCCAAGAGAAGACCGTGTGCGCTCCTGTTTCCGGTACCGTCGCGGCGCTGTTTCCGACTGAGCACGCGCTGGGCATTATGTCCGACGACAGCTCTGCTCAGGTGATGCTGCACATCGGAATCGACACTGTTAAACTTGAGGGCAAGGGCTTCCATGCGCTTGTTGCCCAGGGTGACCATGTCGACGCAGGCCAGCCCCTCGTCGAGGTCGATTTCGACGCGGTTCGCGCCGCTGGCTTCGACCCCACGGTCTTCGTTATCGTGTGCGAGCGCTCGGAGAACTCGACTCTTCGTGAGCATGCTTCCGGCCCTGTTGCTGTTAAAGAGCCTGTCGTCTGGCTTTCCGAGTAAATTCTTGTGGTGGGTACCGTGGTTATCAAGCGAGTTTTCAACAATAACGTCGCAATGGTCACTTCGGACGATGGCTCCGAGCTCATCGTCATCGGTCGAGGCCTCTGCTTTGGCCGTCATGCCGGCGACGCTATCGATGAAGCATCGGTCGAAAAGACCTATGCGCTGCAGGAGGGCACTTCTCAGGATTCGCGTACGATTGACCGCTTGGCACATCTTTTGGAGTCCATCCCCACCGTCAACCTCGTGATTTCCGAGGACATCGTTCAGATGCTTCGTCGAGAGCTCAATGTCGATATCAATGACAAGATCCTCATCGCTCTCGCAGACCATATCAGCCTCGCCCTCGATCGCGAGCGCAAGGGCGTTCCCTGCGAGAATCCGTTGCTGCTCGAGATCCAGCAGTTCTATCGCAAGGAGTATGCGCTTGCGGGCCGTGCGCTGCAGATTATCAAGGAGTATATGGGCATCCAGATGAGCGAAGAAGAGCAGGGTTTTATTACGCTGCATATCGTCAACGCCACCATGCCGCAGCGCTCTGACCGTCTGATTGTTTCGGTCCAGCTTGTTCGCGACGTGCTCGCGATTGTTTCCGAGCACTATGCTACGACCCTTGACGTCACCTCGTTGCCTTACGAGCGTTTCGTTCGCCATCTGCAGTTTTTTGCGCAGCGAGCGCTCGATCCCGCGGCGGGGCAGGTCAATGGCGACGCGCTGTTCCGTATCGATGAAACGGCGTATCCGAGGGCGTTCTCGTGTGCGGAGTCAATTGCCGACCACTTGGCGTCTACCTATAACGTTGTCGTTACCGATGCCGAGAAGAGTTATCTCGCATATCACATTGTTAACCTGCTTGGAGAACCTGGTCTCTAGGCATAACGTGCCCACACATCGATTGATATAAGGCAAGGCTCACGGTCTTGTCCAGGGCACATCTGTCTTAATTTGCGGAAAAGGAAGGGGAGTACCGCTATGACCGCAAAAAAGAAGTTCAATTTCAAAGCGCCGTTGGAGGTGTTCGCGAAGTCGATCGTTCAGCCGATGATGTATCTCTCGGTTGCCGGCATTTTGCTCATCGTGGGCATTATTCTGACCAACAAGACCATCTGCGCCGTGATCCCTGTGCTGGGCTCCGGTCCGTTCCAGCTTGTGGGCGCCGTTGTCTATCAGTCGCTGATGTTTATCATCAACAACCTCTCGATTCTGTTCTGCGTGGGCATCGCCGGCGCCATGGCAAAGAAGAACAAGGGCCATGCTTCGCTGATCGCCCTGATGTCGTTCTTCCTGTTCCTGCAGGCTAACAACATCGTGCTCAACGCCACCGGCTCTCTTGCCGAAGCGAGCGGCATGCTCGGCCTTACTGGAACCGGCCAGAGCACCGTTATGGGCATTCAGGTGCTCGATACCGGCGTGTTTGGCGGCATCATCCTGGGCTGCATCACGGGCGCCGTGTTCAACAAGTACTCGAACAAGCAGTTCCCCATTGCCCTTTCGATGTTCTCGGGCGTTCGCTTCCCGTTCCTGATCATGATCATCATCTCCTGGATCATGGGCGCGGGCTTCTGCATCGTTTGGCCTCCGGTTCAGGGTGCCATCTCCTCCGTCGCCGGCATTATTAAGGAATCCGGCAACATCGGCCTCTTTATTTACGGCATGCTCAACAAGCTGCTCGTTCCCACCGGTCTGCACCACCTCATCTACACCCCGTTCCAGTTCTCCGATGTGGGTGGCACCCTGACGCTGGGCGATCAGGTTATCGCCGGCGCCTATCCCATCCGTGTTGCCGAGATGGCAATGACGGGCCAGCCCTTCTCCGATAGCACCTACTTCAACAGCTACACCTTCAACAACCTGTGGCCCTACATCGGTATCGGTCTCGCCTTTATCTTCACCGCCTACAAGCAGAACAAGGACAAGACCAAGGCTGTCATCATCCCGCTGATCATCACCGCCGTGCTTTCCTGCGTGACCGAGCCCATGGACTTCCTCTTTGTCTTTGCCGCTCCCGTGCTCTTTGTCGTTCATTCGGTTCTTTCCGGCATCTTCCTGGTTCTGCTCAAGGTCCTCTCCGTGCCCGCTTCGACTGCAGGCGGCATCATCAACATCGTGGTCTCCAACCTGGTCCTCGGTGTCGACAAGACCAACTGGCCGGTCATGCTGGTGCTCGGAGTCGTCAACGCCGCTCTGTACTTCTTCCTCTTCACCTTCCTTATTAAGAAGCTCAACCTCCACACGCCTGGTCGCGAGGAAGAGTCCGAGCTTGCTGAGTCCGTTGCCGAGGGCGAGGCCGCCGCGTCTGTCGCGGTGAAGCAGGGCGCTGTCGCCGATGCTCCCGCGCAGGGTGTTGACGCGGGTATCGCCGACCTGGTCGCAGGTCTTGGTGGCAGGGACAACATCGAGGAGCTCGAGAACTGCTTTACGCGTCTCCGCGTGAACGTTAAGAACCCGGACCTCATCAATGAGGACCTCATCAACCACGTGCCCAACAGCGGTATCAACCGCAACGGCAACAATATCCAGATCATCTTTGGCATGAAGGTCGCCGAGATGCGCGACAAGGTCGAAAACGCAATTGAGAAGGAGCAGTAAACAATGATCATTACTCTGTGTGGTGGCGGATCCACCTTTACCCCTGGCATCGTCAAGTCCATTGCCCTGCGCAAGGACGAGCTCGACGTTGACGAGATTCGTCTGTACGACATCAACGAGGAGCGCCAGCGCAAGATCGGCGTGCTCGTGGACTGGATTCTGCACGAGGACCTCGGCCTGGACATCAAGCTCACGGTGACCACCGATAAAAAGACGGCTTTTACCGACGCGAGCTTCGTGTTTGCCCAGATGCGCGTGGGCGGCTATGCCATGCGCGAGCAGGACGAGAAGATTCCGCTGCGCCACGGTTGCGTGGGTCAGGAGACCTGCGGCTGCGGCGGCCTTGCCTACGGCATGCGCACCATCTTCCCCATGGTCGAGCTGATCGATGACGTTGAGAAGTACGCCAAGAAGGACTACTGGATTCTCAACTACTCCAACCCTGCTGCCATCGTGTCCGAGGGCTGCCGCGTGCTGCGTCCCAACGCTCGCATCATCAACATCTGCGACATGCCGATCGCGATCATCGACGTGGTTTGCGCCGCACTCGATATCGACAAGAAGGATGTCGAGTACGATTACTTTGGCCTCAACCACTTTGGTTGGTTCACCTCGATTCGCCACAAGGGCGAGGAGGTGCTCCCGCAGCTGCGCGAGTACATCAAGGAGCATGAGATTCTGCTGCCCGACTCCTACCTCAAGGGCATGGGCTCGCTCATGGCAAAGAAGCCCGAGGAGGCCACTGACGAGCACCCCGAGCAGAACCGCCACACCAAGGGCAGCTGGTACTACGTCTGGAAGGGCGAGTACGAGATCATGGAGTGCTTCCCGGAGTACCTGCCCAACACGTATCTGAACTACTACCTGCAGCAGAAGGAGTTCGTCGAGCATTCCAACCCCGAGCGCACCCGTGCTAACGAGGTTGAGGAGACGCGTGAGAAGAACCTCTTCGACGGCATCGACCACTACGAGAAGACGGGCGAGATCGACGAGAGCACGTTCTATGCGGGCAGCCACGGCGACTGGATTGCCGATCTGGCTATCGCTCTGAAGAACGACACCAAGCAGCGCTTCCTGGTCATTTGCGAGAACAAGGGCGCTATCCCCAACATGCCCTACGACGCTATGGTCGAGCTGCCTGCCTACATTGGCAAGAATGGCCCCGAGGTCATCAGCCGCGACAACATTCCTCTGTTCCAGCAGGGCCTCATGATGCAGCAGCTGAACTCCGAGAAGCTCGTGGTCGAGGCTACGATCGAGGGTTCTTACGAGAAGGCGCTCAAGGCCTTTACGCTGAACAAGACCGTGCCTTCGATGAAGGTCGCCAAGGAGGTTCTCGACGACATGATCGAGGCCAACAAGGGTTACTGGCCCGAGCTTAAGTAAAAGCAACAGGGTCGCCGGCCGCATACCTGGAGCAATGCCCCGTCCACGCGATTGCGTGGGCGGGGCATTGTCATTTGGTAACGCGTTTTATCAAATATGGCATTTATCTGCGGTAATGTTCTATTTCACCGCCGAGGGTGACATTTCATACCGCCTGCCGAACTGCGTGGAGACCTAACAACTTTTTAGGTCAGTGTTGTGCGTGTAGCAACTTCGCCCGGTCTCGCCTCCGGGCTGCCGCATGAGAGGGGATCTTATGGCACGACTGCACGTAATGGAACGCAGCCACGCTCAGGCCGTCATGGACGACCTGCACGATGCGCTCGGACGTCGTCTGGCGGTGAGTTCGCTCGCCCCGTGTCCCGTTGAGTTTACGGCGGCGCTCGTCAACCTGTGCTCCACCCAGAGCTGCGGCAAGTGCACGCCCTGTCGCGTGGGCCTGAGCGCGCTGAGCGATCTGCTCGCCGATGTGCTCGAGGGCCGCGCCGACGAGTCCACGCTCAACTTGATTGAGCGCACTGCCCGCACCATCTATCTTTCGAGCGACTGCGCCATCGGCTACGAGGCCGGCGCCATGGCGCTCACGGCTATCCGTGGCTTCCACGACGATTTTGAGCACCACATTCGCGAGCACTCCTGCGGCTTTGACCGCGAGGCCCGCGTCCCGTGCGTCTCGGGCTGCCCGGCGCACGTCGACATTCCCGGGTACATTTCGCTGGTCGAGGCCGGCCGCTATGCCGACGCCGTCAAGGTCATCCGCAAGAACAATCCGCTGCCGCTTGTCTGCGGCCTGGTGTGCGAGCATCCCTGCGAGATGCACTGCCGCCGTGGCATGGTCGACGACCCCATGAACATCCTCGCCCTCAAGCGTTTTGCCGTCGAGCACAGTGACCTCAACGACCACAAGCCGCATGTAGTGGACAACACCGGCAAGCGCGTCGCCGTGATCGGCGGCGGCCCGGCCGGCCTTTCCTGCGCCTACTACCTGGCCGTGATGGGCCATAAGGTGACCATCTTTGAGCAGCGCCACCACCTGGGCGGCATGCTGCGCTATGGCATCCCCAGCTATCGTCTGCCGCGCGAGCGCCTGCAGGCCGAGATCGACTGGATCTTGAGCGCCGGCATCGACGTGGAGCTCGACCACTCCGTCAACGGCGAGGAGCTTGCCCGCCTGCGCGACGAGTTCGATGCCGTCTACCTGGCCATTGGCGCCCACAGCGATAAGAAGCTCGGCCTTCCGGGCGAAGAGGCGCTCGGCGTGGAGTCGGCCGTCAAGATGCTGCGCGCCATCGGCGATGACGAGCTGCCCGACCTGAGCGGCCAGCGCGTGTGCGTCATCGGCGGCGGTAACGTGGCCATGGACGTGGCGCGCTCCGCCGTGCGCTGCGGTGCCGAAAAGGTGAGCATCGTCTACCGCCGGCGCATCTGCGATATGACAGCCCAGGACGCCGAGATCGCCGGTGCCCAGGCCGAGGGCTGCGAGGTACTGGAGCTGACGGCTCCGCTCGCCATCGAGACGGGCGAAGATGGTCGCGTGAGCGGCCTGCGCGTGCAGCCGCAGATTATCGGCGAGCCCCGTCGTGGGCGTCCGGCCCCGCGTGCCGCCGCCACGCCCGAGCGCGTCATTCCTTGCGAGCGCGTGTTTGTGGCCATTGGCCAGGACATCGATTCCAAGCCGTTTGAGGACATGGGCATTGCCTGCAAGTGGGGCTGCGTGGTCACCGACTCGGACGGCGCCGTGCCCAACTTCGACGGCCTCTTTAGCGGCGGCGACTGCCAGACCGGCCCCGCCACCGTTATCCGCGCCATCAACGCCGGCCGCGTGGCTTCGGCAAATATCGACCGTTACCTGGGCTTTGACCACAAGATCAAGCTCGAGGTCGAGCTGCCGACCGTCCAGTTTAAGGGCAAGCACGAGTGCGGCCGCTGCGAGCTGGGCGAGCGCGAGGCCGGCGAGCGCATCCACGATTGGAATCTGGTCGAGCAGGGCCTTACCGAGGAGGAGGCACGCCAGGAGGCAAGCCGCTGCCTGCGTTGCGACCACTTTGGCTTTGGCGCGTTCCGCGGAGGGAGGAACCTGGAATGGTAGAGCCCAACAAAACCACTGTCAGCGACAACACCGAAAGCGGAGCACTCAACATGGTCAAGCTCACGATCGATAATTGCGAGGTCGTGGTGCCCGAGTACACCACGATCCTGGACGCGGCCAAGTCCGCCGGCATTCAGATTCCCACCCTGTGCTATCTGCGCGATTTAAACGAGATTGGCGGTTGCCGCGTGTGCGTGGTCGAGGTCGAGGGCTGCGACCAGCTGGTTGCCGCCTGCAACAACTACGTGCTCGACGGCATGGTGGTCCACACCAACAGCCCCAAGGCCCGCGAGGCCCGTCGCACCAACGTGCAGCTGCTGCTGTCCCAGCACGACTCGCGCTGTACGAGCTGCGTGCGCAGTGGTAACTGCAATCTGCAGACCATCGCCAACGACCTGGGCATCTTCTATCTGCCGTACGAGCAGCACCTGGCGCGCGAGGGCTGGGACTTCGATTTCCCCATCATCCGCGATAACGACAAGTGCATCAAATGCATGCGCTGCATCAAGGTGTGTGAGAGCGTGCAGGGCTTAGGGATTTGGGATCTGACCAACCGCGCCACGCATACCGCCGTGGGTACCCGCGGGCGCGCGCCGATCGGCAAGACCGATTGCGTCGCGTGCGGCCAGTGCATTACACATTGTCCGACGGGCGCACTGCGCGAGCGCGACGATACCGAGACCGTGTTCGATGCTCTCGCCGATCCCGACAAAATCGTGCTGGTGCAGATTGCGCCGGCCGTGCGTAGCGCCTGGGGCGAGGAGCTCGGCATTCCGCGCGAGGAGGCTACCGTCGAGCGCCTGGCTTGCGCGCTGCGCCGCGTTGGCTTTGAGTACGTGTTCGACACCGATTTCTCGGCCGACCTCACCATTATGGAGGAGGGCTCCGAGCTGCTCGAGCGCCTGGGTAAGGCCGCCAAGGGCGAGGGCGACAGTCGCGGCTGGCCCATGTTTACGAGCTGCTGCCCGGGCTGGGTGCGCTTTGTGAAGGCGCGCTATCCGGAGTTTGTCGACAGCCTGTCCACGTCCAAGTCGCCGCAGCAGATGTTTGGCGCCATCGCCAAGACCTACTACGCAAAGGTGCTGGGCGTGGAGCCCGAGCGCCTGTTTGTGGTGTCCGTGATGCCGTGTACGGCCAAGAAGGCCGAGCGTGCGCTGCCGAGCATGGTGGGCGAGGACGGTACGCCCGACGTTGACGTTGCGCTGACGGTGCGCGAGATGGTGCGCATGATCCGCGCGAACCACGTGGGCGTGGACACGCTTACCGAGGAGCCGCTCGACACGCCGCTGGGCTTTGGCACGGGCGCGGGTGTGATCTTTGGCGCCACGGGCGGCGTGATGGAGGCCGCCGTGCGCTCGGCCTATTACCTGGTGACGGGCAAGAACCCCGATGCCGACTTCTTTACCGATGTGCGCGGTCTGGACGGCTGGAAGGAAGCCGTGGCCGATATCGATGGCACCAAGGTGCGCGTTGCCGTGGCGCACGGGCTGGGCAACGCCGCTCGTCTGCTCGACGCGATTCGCGACGGCCGCGTGAGCTATGACTTCGTTGAGGTCATGGCGTGCCCGGGCGGCTGCGTCGGTGGCGGCGGTCAGCCCATCCACGACGGCTGCGAGCTGGCAGCCGAGCGCGGTCAGGTGCTGTGGGGCCTGGATGCCGCTGCGGACATTCGCTTCTCGCACGAGAATCCCGATGTCCAGGCGTGCTACCGCGAGTTCTTGGGCGAGCCGCTCTCGCCACTGGCCGAAGAGCTGCTGCATACCGACCATCACGCCTGGTCGATGCCTAACGAGGGGACGTGCTAGCGATGCGTACGTTTGATTTTGAGATGTCGCGCCGGGGGTTTGCCTCGGCGCTCGCCGCGGGCGCTCTGTCGCTTGCGCTCGCGGGCTGTGGCGGCGGGGGTGCCGGTGCCGGGTCCGCCGCGGGCTCGGCTGCCACGGACGGCGCCGGTGCTGCCGCAGAGCCGGTCGAGGTGCACGTCGCCTCGCTCAAGGGGCCAACCTCGATTGGTCTGGTGCAGTTTATGGACCGGGCGGCCGATGGCGAGACGGACAATGAGTTCGACTTTGCGATCAATACTGCCGCCGATGAGATTGTGCCCAAGGTCATTCAGGGCGATATCGACATTGCCCTGGTGCCCGCCAACGTGGCGAGTGTGCTCTACAACAAGACCGAGGGCGCGGTGCAGGTCATCGACATCAACACGCTGGGCGTGCTGAATGTGGTGACGGGCGACGCGAGTGTGGCCTCGTTTGGCGATCTGGCGGGCCATACCGTCTATATGACGGGCAAGGGCACCACGCCGGAGTACGTCATGAACTACCTGCTGGAGCGCGCAGGCCTGACCGGCCAGGTGACGCTCGAGTTTAAGAGCGAGCCCACCGAGGTGCTGTCGGCCCTGCTTGCCGATTCGTCTGCCGTGGGCGTGCTGCCGGAGCCGTTCAAGACCGCTGCCATCGCCAAGAGCGAAGGCAAGCTGTCGGCGCCGGTGAGCCTGACCGATGCGTGGGACGAACTGGCGGGTGACACGGACTCCCGTTTGCTGACGGGCGTGACCGTGGTGCGCCGTGCCTTTGCCGAGGAACATCCCGAGGCCGTGGCGGAGTTCTTGAGCTGCCATGCGGCGAGCGTTAAGGCTGTCAATGCGGCGCCGGCAGACTGGGCGCAGGCCGTGGCCGATGCCGGCATCGTGGACAACGCCAAGATCGCCGAGAAGGCGATTCCCGGGTGCATGCTTGTCTGCCAGACGGGCAAGGATATGAAGGCGGCGCTTAGCGGGTATCTGCAGGTGCTGTCCGACGCGGACGCGAGCGCCGTGGGTGGTAAACTTCCGGCTGACGATTTCTACTACTTGGAGTAGCCCGTGCGTGCGTTTGCTCGACAAATGACAGAGCGTATGAAGGCGGTGGCGGCAGCAGGTGCCGTCGCCGCCTTTTGGCTTGCCGCGTGGATGCTGGTGGCGGCGCTGGTGGCGCAGCCGTTGATTTTGCCGGGGCCGGGCGCCGTCGTGGTGGCGTTGCTGCGACTGGTATGCGATGCCAGCACATGGGCGATTCTGGCAGGCTCGGGTGCGCGTATCTTGGGCGGGCTGGCGCTTGCCGCGGTGTGCGGCGGCGTACTGGCGGGAGTCTCGGTGCGATCGCTGACGTTTGCCCGCTTGGTGGCGCCGGCGCTTTCGTTTGTTAAGGCGACACCGGTTGCCTGCGTGGTGGTCCTGCTGCTCATTTGGTTGGGGTCGGCGCGCGTGAGCATTGCAGCGGTCTTTTTGATGGCTCTGCCGGGCGTGTATTTTTCGTTGGTCGAGGGCTTGATGCAAGCGGATAAACCGCTGGAGCAGATGTTTCGTCTGCATGGCGTGCGGGGCTGGCGACTGTTTTGTGCCCACACCTGGCGCGAAGTCCTGCCGTTTGTGCTTTCGTGTGCCCGCGCCGTGATTGGCATGAGCTGGAAGGCCGGTGTGGCGGCGGAGCTGATCGGCATGGCGACGGGCACCGTGGGCGAGCGCATCTATCAGGCGAAGCTTTTGATTGAGACTGCCGATTTGCTGGCCTGGACCGTGCTGGTTGTTATGGCTTCGTGGGCATGCGAGCGCGTGCTGGTGTGGCTGCTGCGGGCTTCGGGGCCAGCGGCGTGGCGTGCGGCGGTGCTGTCGCATGGACGCGGCTTGCACGGGCGTGCGGGCGGTTCTGCTGGCGGCGGGGTTGCGGCGGAGCTTGCGCTTGCTGCGGGCGATTGTGCGCCCTGGGCGCCGGCGCTCGACGGTCTGGTGCTCAACGTGCCCGCGGGCGGGCGTATCTGTGTGATGGGTGCTTCGGGCATGGGCAAGTCGACGCTGCTTTCGTTGGCAGCGGGGGAGTGCGCGCCGTGCTCGATGGTGTTTCAGGACGCGCGCTTGGTCGAGTCCGCCTCGGCGCTGGATAACGTGCTGGTGTGCGCCGATGCGCGTGCGGATGCTTCGAGCGCCGCGGCATTGCTGCGCCTGCTGGTGCCGGGAATCGATGTGAATGCGTGCATGGCCGAGCTTTCGGGCGGGCAACGCCGTCGCGTCGAGATTGCCCGCGCCCTGCTGTGCCCAGGCGATGCGGTGATTCTGGACGAGCCCTTTACCGGTCTAGATACCGCTGCGCGCGACGCATGCGCCGAGGTCGTGCTCGACTTGCTCGACGGTCGCATGCTGCTGCTCGCCACGCACGATGCCGCCGACGCTCAGGCTCTCGATATCTCTGACATCATCACGCTCTAAATACTAATTCAGCAACAAAATGATCCGTTTTCCTCCGTCCCCATGGGGTCGGCTGTGGTATTCTATCTGCGGGGTAATACTTAGGAATACCAAGTAATACCAACGCCGCAGAAACAAACTCCAGATGCGGGCCAATCGGGTTGCCTTCACAGCCCGTCGCCCAGCCGCGTGGCCCGCATCTATCCGCACCACCGTCGTTTCAAAAAGGAAGCGCCATGGCAGAACACATGACCCCGGTTGTCGCGAAGGTCTTGCCCGAGGAAAAGGCGGCCTTCGCGGCGGCAACCCAGCTCGTGGGCACCACACCGTCCAACGCCATCCGCATGTTTATCGCCGCGTTTAATCGCTGCGGCACCTTTCCGTTCGACATTTCGCCCAACGGGGCCTTTGGCACTGCGCCTGATTCTCATCAATAAGTGATCCGTTTTCCTCCATCCCCATGGGATCAGCTCTCTGCCGAGTTGTGGTAGAACTAGGGAACGGTTTTGAGGAGGTTGGCATGCTCAATGCGATGATTTGGGCGCTTGCCTGTTTTGGCGTCGTCGCTGCCGATATAGCCCTGAGCGTCGTTTTGTTCTCCGCCCTTGGCGTCGCATCGGTGTTCATGGGTTTTTCAATCGATGACCTCGACATTCAATTGCTTCAGGCCGTCGCGCAGACGGTATCGTTTTTGATGGCGCTGCTGTGGTGGCGTTATCTGTGGCCGCGCTCGTTTATGGTGCGCTGGCAGGGCGAGCGCCCGCTTGGCGGGGGAGCAGGCAAAGCATGGAGGCGCATCGCCTGCGTTATCGTGATCGGCCTTGCCCTGCAGGTGGTCGTTGGCTACGTGACCGACGCCGTGCTGTCGCTGTTGCCCGAGGCGGCGGCCGATTACAGCGAGCTTGTCGAGGAGACGGGCATGGGCGACACGAGCTATCTGGCCGTCCTGACCACGGTGCTCGGCGCTCCGTTTTGCGAGGAACTGCTGGTGCGCGGTATCATTTTTGAGTTTTCGCTCCGAGCGTTTAACCCGCAGTGCCGTCCGCTCTGGAAACGCCGGCGCCGCGCGAACGTGCAAGACGGCGCCATGGTGCCCTGGGCGGCCCCGAGTACCTGGGGCATCGCCGCGGCGATTGTGCTGCAGGCGGCAATCTTCGGCTTTATGCATATGAACTGGGTGCAGGGCTGCTACGCCGGCGCCGCCGGTCTGGTCTTTGGCTGGGTGCTCGTGACCACCGGAAAGCTCCGTTACACGATCCTGCTGCACTTTGCCTTTAATGCCGGGTCGTATCTCATGGGCCTGCTGTGGTTTGTGAACACGCCGCTCGACGTGATAATCACGGTCGCGATCGCCGGCGTGATCCTGGTGGAGGCAATGCGCTCGCTGCGCCAAGCGTGTGGGATGGACGCAGCGAGTGCACCACTTCGCTAGTTGCGGCGACCGCCTCCGTTGGCACCCTGACGCCCCTGAGCTGCGCGGTTGCGGCCTGCGGTGTTCTGCGCGCGCGACATGCCGCCGTGACCCTTGCTGCCCTTAGGCCCCTTGCCAGCGCCGGCGTCACCGTGCGGCTTGCCGCCCTTCTTGCCGGTGCCATGCCCACCGCCAGCAGACGTCTCGCCCGGGCGCGGCGGTACGGGACGGATCAGGCAATGCTTGGTGTAGCCGATCAGGTCACGACGCCCGGCTTTTTCCAGCGCCTCGCGCACGAGCTTGTAGTTCTCGGGCTTGCGATACTGGATGAGCGCGCGCTGCATGGCCTTCTCGTGCGGGTCGCGCGCTACATAGATCGGCTTCATGGTGCGCGGGTCCACGCCGGTGTAGTACATGCAGGTCGACATGGTGGACGGGGTGGGGTAGAAGTCCTGCACCTGCTCGGGCATGTAGCCCATGTCGCGCACGGCTTCGGCAAGGTCCACGGCTTCCTTCATCGTCGAGCCGGGGTGGCTCGAGATCAGATACGGCACTACGTACTGCTTGAGTCCGTATTCGCGGTTCAAGCGCTCAAATTTGCGACAGAACGCATCGTAGACGGCGCGGCTCGGCTTGCCCATCACGGAGAGCACCGCGTCGCTCACATGCTCGGGCGCCACGCGTAGCTGGCCCGAGACATGGTGCTCCAGCAGCTCGCGCAAAAACTCGTCCGAGGCATCGGCCATGGTGTAGTCAAAACGGATGCCGCTGCGGACGAAGACCTTCTTGACGCCCGGCAGCTGGCGCAGGTCGCGCAGCAGCTGCGTGTAGCCGCTCTCGTCGACCACCATGTTCTTGCACACGCTCGGCCATAGGCAGCGCTTGTTCTTGCACACGCCATGTTTGAGCTGCTTGTCGCAGGCCGGGCGGCTAAAGTTGGCCGTCGGTCCGCCCACATCGTTGATGTAGCCCTTAAACTCGGGGTCGTGTGTGAGCAGCTCGGCCTCGCGCATGATCGAGTCGTGGCTGCGCATCTGCAGCACGCGGCCCTGGTGGAAGGTCAGCGCGCAAAACGAGCACTCACCAAAGCACCCGCGGTTGGAGCTGATTGAAAACTTGATCTCGGCAAAAGCTGGCACGCCGCCCGCTGCGTCGTAATCGGGATGCCAATCGCGTGCGTAGGGGAGTTCGGCCACCTCGTCCATCTCGTCGGTGGTGAGCGTGGCCGACGGTGGGTTCTGCACCACATAGACGCTGTTGGGGTAGGGCTCTACCAGACGATGCCCGGTGATGGGGTCCATATTTTGCTGCTGCACGTTAAAGCTGCGGGCGTAGTTGAGCTTGTCAGCGGCAAGGTCGTCCCAGCTGGGCAGCAGGTCGTAGTCGTAGACCTCGTCGAGCGAACCCGTGCGGTAAACGGTGCCGTTGATATAGGTGATCTGATCGACGGGCAGCCCCGCGTCGAGCGCGTCGGCGATCTCGACAATCGCGTGCTCGCCCATGCCGTAGATGAGGATGTCGGCGCCCGAGTCGAGCAGCACCGAGCGCTTGAGCTTGTCCTGCCAGTAGTCGTAGTGGGCCAGGCGGCGCAGGCTCGCCTCGATGCCACCGATGATGATGGGGGCGTCCTTGAACGTCTGACGGATGAGATTGCCGTAGACCGTGACGGCACGGTTGGGGCGGTGACCTTCCTCGCCGCCGGGGGTATAGGCGTCGGTGTGGCGGCGGTGCTTGGTCACCGAATAGTGGTTGACCATGGAGTCCATGTTGCCGGCACTGACCAAAAAGCCCAGGCGCGGCTCACCGAGCACGGTGATGCTGGCGGGATCGGTCCAGTCGGGTTGGCAGATGATGCCCACTTTGTAGCCGTGCGCGTCGAGTACGCGGCTGATGATGGCCATACCAAAGCTAGGGTGGTCCACGTAGGCGTCGCCGCAGATGTAGACGAAGTCACACTGGTCCCAACCGCGCGCGTCCATATCGGCGCGGCTGACGGGGAGGAACTTATCGCGGCCCGGGCGCCAGGGACGGGCGGGCGCTGCCGGGGTATGAGCGGCGTGGCCGCCCTGGGCCTTGCCGCCGCGCTTTTGCTGCTGGCCCTGTTTGCCCTGCTGACTGCGCTGGTTATTCTGAGCGTGCTGAGGCTTTTTTGCCACGATCCCTCCCGGTGTTTGTATGCTGCACGTAATTGTAACCAGTCTTTTTGGGACGGGGCTAAAAAGACTGGTGGAGTACATGGGCTGGCGGATCGGCGTGTCGATGCGGATGCCGTTTGTTTCCAGACTGTGTATCCCCGTGTCGAAGGGGCCGTCTCGCGCGCACGCCATGTTGTCAATGGGTTACAGTATGAACGGCGGCTATGTTTCCGCCAACGCACGAGAGAGTCGTCAACAAGGAGGATGCACGACGATGCAGCGTGCCAAGCAGATATCGGAGTCCATCGAGCTGGGCATCATTCTGGCGCTCGCCGGTGGTTTTATGGATGTGTATTCGTACATTGGGCGCGACCATGTTTTCGCCAACGCGCAGACGGGCAACATCCTGCTGGTGGGCGTGAGCATCTCGGAGGGCAATTGGGCACTTGCGGGGCGTTACTTCTTCCCTGTGGTTTCGTTTGCTGTGGGCATTATGCTTGCCGACCTGGTACACGAGCGTTTTGGCAGCGTGATCCACTGGCGTCAGGTGACGGTGTTCTTTGAAGCCGTCATCTTGCTGGGCGTGAGCTTTATCCCCGGTGGCGGTTACAACCTGCTCGCCAACTGCCTTACTTCGTTTGCCTGCGGTATGCAGGTCGAGAGCTTCCGCAAGATTCATGGACACGGCATCGCCACGACCATGTGTATCGGCAACCTCCGTAATGCCTTGCAAAACGTGGACGATTACATCATTACCCACAAGCGCGGCTTTTTGGAAAACGGCCTGCTGTACTTTGGTGTGATCTTTACCTTTGTGTTTGGTGCCGTGCTGGGCAATTGGTGCATTGAGCGCATGGGTCTGCGCGCCATTGCGGTGGCGAGCGTGCTGCTGTTTATCGCGTTTGCCATCATGTTTATCGATCGCGAACGCGACTTGCACAGGAAATGGGCCCGCATCATAGCTGACTGGCAGACCACGAGTCTTAAGCGCTAAAGGGCATGTTTGTAATGACAAGATTTGACGTCAGCAAAGCGTGCTGCTTGAGGCTATAGAATAAAAATGCCATCTTTCTAGCTATAATTATTAGTTGAGGGGATGGACATATGCCAGAGCTTTTTATTCAAAATAAGACGACAGTAATCAAGTTGATGGTGCTCTGCATTTTATCTGCCCTGGTAGAGCTGTTTGTTGTTAAAGCTGAATCGTTGATTATAGACTATGGCCTGCTTCGCTCTAATTATCGTAACGTTTTATACATTGGGTTAGGCCTGCTAGTATTGCTCTCAGTTGAGCTGGTGACAAACCTGTTCAGATCAAAATATGCGGAGCAATTGGCTTCCGATGGCGCTAACTGCTTCTATAGATTGCTTGCCCGCCGTGCTTTAGAGCGGCCCTTAGTTTTAGCAAAAGACAGTGACTACCTGTTATCGCGCATTGAAGAGGCTGGGAACCTACAGCCGATGATTGGAATATTTACAACTGCGTTTCTTCCGTGCGTAGTGACGGGTTTGGCATCGTTTGTGGCGCTATCTAATATCTCTTTGTTGCTTTTGATCCCTGTTTGTGTTTCGGCATTGTTTATTTCGCTTCTATATCCGTTCGCTCTTAGTAAGCTATCGACTAAGAGCGAAAAGGCATTGGAGGCCCAGGCGAGGGGTTCTGCTTATTTAGCCCAACTAATAAATTGTCGACTTTACATTCGAATTTCTCGTTCAATTAACTTGGAATTACTTCGCTATAAAAAGATGCTTAAAGCCTGCAGGAACTCTCGAGTTGAGGAGAGTGTCTTTGCGAGATTGGCAACTGAAATAGTTAACGCTGGCAACATCATTACTGGCTTGCTTTCAGTTCTGCTGCTTATTTTCCTTGTGTTAAAGCGCGGGCTGACGGTCGGGATTGCGGTGCAGAGTTATCAACTTGTGCTTCTATGCTATTCTCCTTTTCCTCTTGTTCTGAATTGTTGGGCACAGCTTCAGCCGTCGTTTAGGTCGTTGCGCCGTGTCTTGGAATTACGTCGTCTTTTGGAAGCTGGAAAACCTAATTTGATATGCTTCGATCACGCTGATCGAATTAGTTGGAAAGGAATCAGTCTCTCGTTTTCGTCGAGCGAAACTAATGAGAGGATAACAATTCCAGATTGCACGATACAGGCACCTTGTCTGGTTTTAGTAAGCGGCCCTAATGCATGTGGCAAGTCTTCATTTCTGGAAGTATTGAATGGATTATTGTCGCCAGTTGCTGGCAGACTGTGTGTTAATGAGTCTACTGTCATTTTCGATGGCTTGACTTTAATCCAGCTACCCTGCGCAACTATGCCGCAAAGACATTTGATAATGGGGGGAACTTTCAGGAAGGCTCTTTACTATGGTCTTGTAGATATTGACTCTGAAAAACTCATCTATCTTTTGAAGGGTTTTAGCCTCGATAAATTATTTGAAGCCAATCCCATCATTGGAACTAGGGGACACAATTTGTCTGGCGGAGAACTGGCTTCTCTATTACTTTGTAGGGCCTTTCTGAGCAGCTATTCTATTATTATTTTGGATGAGCCTTGCAACAATTTAGATAATGCTTCGATATCCTTTTTGAAGGCGGTGGTTGCACAGGAGATGAAAGAGCGAATCGTCATCATTGCGGATCATGGACATGGTTTTGAACAATTTGCAGACTATGTAATACAGTTTCAGGAGCCAGAAAAAACTATCTAGCTCCTGAACGTTGCTACCAACTGCTATTTGCGAGTTATTCGAGATGCTCTTCAATGCGAGCTCTAAGAAGGGCAATGGCTGTGGGTATGCCAATTGCGGCAGCTAATTCGGCTTTATCAAAAACCTGTATGCTAAAGCACGATTGTTTATCACATTGAAGAACGGTAACTGAAGATACCCTCACTTCCCGTTGGCTGAATATATCGTAATCTCCAAAAAGGAAGTTACCTTTTATTGAGTAATTCGGTATGTTCGTTATGCACTTCATCTCAAGTCTGTTTAGGCCATAATCGAGCACCGCAACTTCCTTATGTTCGATGACGAGCGCAACCCTGGGCATGTTACTAAAGCCACCGTCGACGACAGTAAAGAGCTTTTCATTTGTATCGTCATAAACGGTGTATTTAAGACTCAATAGCTGTCCTAGTGGACCCGTGAACCCATGTCTTTTGATGTTGAGGTTGTCTCCCACTGGGTTGGTGAGAGCTAGAGCATGCGGATAAGGGTTACCTTCAATTGAGATTCGATATTCGTTCGTAGCTGTCTTGCTCGATTTAGGACCAGTAGCCACCACGCGTCATCGCCTCAATCGCATTGGAACCGACTTCTGCTTCGTGCGGAGAATTACGCAGTACGTTGCAGTACATGCAGCTGCAATAACCGCATGGGCAATTTCTAATAAAATGAATGACGCTATTTACTGCATGCATGTTAAATGGTCGAATACTTCTCATGATTTGCCTCCCATTGTTCGATTGTTTCTGACTGTTCTATTACCTTCTTCACCTCCTCAACACTGTTGAACCCTATGTTTTCAATCGACGAGTACTCAACGTAAACAGAAAACCTGCTTTCAAGCCTTGATTCTCATCTTCATTGCAACAGCCTCAGGACTC
>NZ_QRHM01000025.1:0-30562 GCF_003470325.1 Collinsella sp. AM24-1
CCGGACCGCCCCGCGGTCCAACTTTCTGTCCGCACCCCCAAACAGTCCCTATTTCACCGCAACTTATTGAGAAGATCATTCCTCCCCGCCCGGCTTGCGACGGTTGGCCTTTTTAATCGCGTTGAAGTGCTTATCGTTGAGCCTGCGCTGGCGAGAGCGCTGTGGCACCTTAGTCTTTACGCGTCGGCGCGGTGGACGCCCGCGACGCTCAAGCTCAGCGCGCAGCTTACGCAGACAGCAGCTGCGATTCTGAAACTGACTACGGCTCTCGCGCGCCGTCACGACAATCCCCGTGGGCCCATGCTTCATGCGCACCGCCGAGTCCGTCGTGTTGACGCCTTGTCCGCCCGGACCCGTCGCGCGAAACACCTGCACCTCGCAATCGCGCGCCAACTCCTCGGCCGACATCTCGGCATAGCGCGCATACTCACGCCATCCCATCTTGTTCTCATCCATATCAACACCTCCCCTCATACAAAAAATGTGACAAAGGGAAAGTCCCTTTGTCACATCGAATACCAATCGCTTGTGTTGCGCGCTTAGGCGAAGGTGATCTCGCCGGTCTCGCAGTCCATATCGGCGATACGGGCCAGGCTCTCGACGCGGAAGCCGCGCTCGCGGAGCTTATCGCCACCGCCCTGGAAGCCCTTCTCCACGGCAATGCCAATACCGGACACCTCGGCACCCGCGGCCTCGCAGATCTTGATAAGACCCTCAAGCGCGCAGCCGTTGGCCAGGAAGTCATCGATGATCAGGACCTTATCGCCCTCGGACAGGAAGCGCTTGCCCACGATGACCGGGTACTCCTTCTGCTTGGTAAAGGAATAGATGGTCGTGGCATACTGCTCGCCGTCGAGGTTGATGGACTGTGCCTTCTTGGCAAAGACCACCGGCACGCCGCCAAAATGCTGAGCCGCGATGCATGCCATGCCAATGCCCGAAGCCTCAATCGTCAGGATCTTGTTGATCTCGACACCCTCGAACAGACGGGCCCACTCGGCGCCCATGTGGTCGAACAGCTCAACGTCGCATTGGTGGTTGAGGAAGGCATCAACCTTAAGGACGTTACCGGCCTTTACGATGCCGTCATGGCGAATACGATCCTCAAGCTCCTGCATGGCGCAACCCCTTCTCGCGGCAACGATACCGCGCGATTAATAAACGTTGTTCGATAGTCTACCACGGACCGACCCCCGCCCGTCCCACAAGCCGCATCGCACCATAAAGCCGCAAGACCAGTAGATAGGCCCGTTCGTGGCAGACAGCCTCCCAACACGCTAATGACGGGCGCGCATCTTCACCAAACGCACCATGGCGAGCGCAAAGCCCACTGCCGCCACAGCCATCAACACATAGAACACCGAACGGAAACCAAACAGGAACACATCCGGACGACCTGCGACAAAACTGGTCACGGCCTCGCCCATCGCCACGCTCATCTGCCCATACAGGATATGCGACGCCGCCGTAATGCCCACTGCCATACCCGCATAGCGCGCCAGGCTGCCCAGGCTGCCCGCAAAGCCGAGCGCTTCGCGCGGAGCCGAGCCCATATACAGCGAGTTATTGGGACTCTGGAAAATCGACGTACCACACGACATAAACGCGACGCAGCACACGATCACAGGGATGGAAGAGTGCTCGTCGAGCGTGCTTACCACAAAGAGACCGCATACATACACGCCCAGGCCGACCGCCGTGGGGCCCTCGCAGCCGACACGGTCCGAAACCGTACCCGAAAGCGGGCCGATAAAGGCATTCACCATCGGCAGCGCCAAAAAAAGCAATCCGGAAATGTCAGAACCAAAGCCGTGGGCGTCCTGAAAATAGAACGGCAGGATAAACTCGGATGCGCCAATACCAACGAACACGATGAGCATGCAGGCAAGGTTGATGGTAAAGGCCGAATTTGCAAAGCAGCGACGAGCAGCCTCAAACAGGGACATGGGGCGCTCGCCGGCTTCCGGCTTAACATGCGGTAGCGTATAGAGCCCCACAATAAACGAGATGACGCCAATGGGCAGGTTGATGAGGAAGATGCTCTCCCAGGGAAAGCTTGCCACCAGCATGCCGCCGAGCACGGGGCCACACATCATGCCGAGGGCCACGAAGGTCGCGAGAATACCCATGGCACGACCGCGCTCGCGCGCCGGAAACGACTCGGTGATGATGCCCATGTTGTTGGCCATGGCCGCCGCGCAACCGACGCCCTGCACAATGCGTGCCAGAATAAGAACTTCGAGAGAACCCGAAAGGCCGCACAGCAACGAGCCGAGCGTAAAGACAATGACGCCCAGCTGGAACACGCCCACCTTGCCGCGCACGTCGCCCAAACGACCAAACGGCAACATGGCCACGCACGTCGCAAGCAGATACACCGAGCTCACCAGCTGAATGCGGTCGAGGCCCACGCCCAGCTCCTTTTGCATCACGGGCAGTGCCACGGTCACGACGGTCGAATCCAGACACGACATAAACGTCATGATGAGCACGGTAAACAGAATCGCCCATTTGTTCTTGCCATGAGTATCGCCCTCTAGGGCAATGTGCTCGCGGCGCAGCTGCTCTGCGGTTTTCTCCATATCCATCCTTTCGAGTGGCCCAATGCAAAAAACGGGGCCCCAATCGCCTGCAAACAGACGCGATTGGGGCCCCGCCTACGGAATCGGAACAAAAGGTCACCGAAGCTTTCTGCCAGCATCGGCACCTTGTACGGAGCTAGCCTAGCACTGCTCGAGCGCCTGCTCAAGGTCGGCAATCAGATCGGCCGTGTCCTCGAGGCCGCACGACAGGCGCACCATGTCGGCGGAAATGCCACAGGCGATGAGCTCCTCATCGTTCATCTGGCGGTGCGTGGCGTTAGCGGGATGCAGGCAGCAAGTGCGGGCGTCGGCCACATGCGTGGCGATCTGGGCGAGCTTGAGGCTCTTCATAAAGGTCTCGGCCGCCGCGCGACCACCGTTAAAGCCAAAGCTCACGACACCGCACGTGCCGTTGGGCATGTACTTCTGAGCCAGGTCATAGTACTTATCGCCCTCCAGGCCCGGATAGCTCACAAAGCGCACCTTGGGATGGCTCTGCAGGAACTTGGCAACGGCCAGGCCGTTCTCACAATGACGCGGCATACGCACATGCAGGCTCTCGAGCGAGCTGTTCAAGAAGAACGCCGCCTGCGGGTTCTGCATGGGGCCGAGGTCGCGCATGAGCTGAGCGGTTGCCTTGGTAATGAAGGCACCCTCGCGACCGAACTTCTCGGCATAGGTCACGCCGTGATAGCTCTCGTCGGGCGTGGTGAGACCCGGGAACTTGTCTGCATGGGCCATCCAGTCAAACTGGCCGTGGTCGACGATCACGCCACCCAGGTAGGCCGCATGCCCATCCATGTACTTGGTGGTAGAGTGCGTGACGATGTCGGCGCCCCACTCAAAGGGACGGCACATCACGGGCGTCGGGAAGGTGTTGTCGACCATCAGCGGCACGCCGTGGTCATGCGCGGCCTTGGCAAAGCGCTCAATATCGAGCACGGCAAGGGCGGGGTTGGCAATCGTCTCGCCAAAGACGAGCTTGGTATTGGGCTCAAAGGCTGCCTCCAGCTCCTCATCGGTGCAGTCGGGGGCGACAAACGTGCAAGCCACGCCCATGCGGCCCATGGTGTGGGCGAGCAGGTTATACGTACCGCCGTAGATAGCAGAGCTCGCGACCACGTGATCACCGGCACCGGCCACGTTAAAGATCGCGAGGAAGTTCGCGGCCATGCCCGAACTCGTGAGCATCGCAGCGGTGCCGCCCTCCATCTCGCAGATCTTGGCGGCAACCAGATCGCACGTGGGATTCTGCAGACGGCTGTAGAAGTAGCCCGACTCCTCCAGGTCAAACAGCTTGCCCATGTGCTCGGACGTGTCGTATTTCCACGTGGTGGACTGGTAGATGGGCACCTGGCGCGGCTCCGCATCGCCCGGATGATAGCCGCCCTGAACACATGTAGTTCCGATGGTCTGCTCGCTCATATCCAACTCCCTTACTTGGGTTTTGTTTTTATTCGGTTCACGATACCGCTACCCCGCAGCCCTCTCAACCCATCCCGCCGATAGGTTATGTGACAAATTAATCAGGTTTATTTGTCCCAAATCTTAAGAAAGTGTTCGATGGCGAAAAACAATGAGATATGCACTGCGGTCTCGATAAGCGAATGCCCCGTCACGGGTACCATAGGCGGGTACACCGTAACCAAGGAGACAACGATGAAGCAAATCGATACGGCCCAGCTCGACATCACCGCCTGTCAGGCTCAGGCTGCCGAATACCACGCCCGTGGCTTTAACTGCGCCCAGGCCGTCGCCTGCACGCTCGCGCCCGCTGTCGGGCTCGACCCCCAGGTCGCCTTTACCCTCACCGAGGGCTTTGGCGCCGGCATGGGCGGTATGACCGAGACCTGCGGCGCCATCTCGGGCGCCGTGGCCATCATGGGCTTTGTAATGAGCGATGGCATGGAAAACCCGAAGACCAAGGGCCAGACCTACAAGCTGTCGCGCGAAATCGCCAAGCGTTTTGGCGAGAAGAACACAACAACCGTCTGCGGCACGCTCAAGGGCATCGGATCGGATAAGGGTCCGCTCCGCAGCTGCCCCGGCTGCATCGACGATGCCGTCGAAATCGCCTGTGATGTGCTAAAGCAGCTCGCCGAGTAATCGACAGCAACAGTAAAACGACGGCCGGCGCGCTTAGGATCCATCCAAAAGCACGCCGGCCGTCGCCGTTAGAACTCGGCAAATTCGGGAGCGCCGACCTCAATCTCCTCACGCCCCGCCATAAGCTCGCGCATCTTAGCGCAAAACGACTCCTGCTCCCCCGCCTTAAACACCAAATGAAGTGTCACGGCATCCGCGTACTCGGTATCCGAAACCTTGGCACCGGAATCCTGGGCCAAGCGAAGCACCTGCTCATACTGCGGATAGGCCACATGCACGTCAACAGGCACGACACTCGTCATCTCGACGATCTGCCCGGCCTCCTGAGCCGCGGCCACCGCCGCTTGCGTCGCCGCAGTATAGGCGCGAACCAGGCCGCCCGGCCCCAACAGCGTGCCGCCAAAATAGCGCGTCACTACGCAGCAAACATTTTTGAGCTCCGCACCGCGCAACACCTCGAGCGTCGGCATACCGCTCGTGCGGCTCGGCTCACCATCATCGCTCTGGCGCTCGCGTCCATCGACCAAAATCCACGCGGGAACATTGTGTCGAGCGTCGTAATGACGCTTGCGAACCATCTCGATAAAGGCATTCGCCTCGTCCTCGGACTCAATATGGACCAGCTGGGCAATAAACCGGCTCTTGCGGTCCACAAGCTCACCCGAAACCTCAATATTCGATTGCAGAGTAAAATAGCTGTCCAACGAAGCCCCTCAACAGAATAAAGCGAGCAACAAACAGCCTCAATAATACGATAACCCTAGTAAAAAGAATGACAACGCCGATGATTCCGTCAACGAAAGCGAGAACCCGTCAGCGCGAGCAAGGCGACTTGAAAGCCGAGACCGCAACAAAAATGGAGCCGCCGATGACCAGGCAAAAACAGCGAGACGGCGTCAGCTGAGTCGATTTGGCCCGAAAGAGGAGGGAGCACGCCTTATGGCGGCGACCGACGAATGAGCGCCAAATCGGCCAGCTGACGCCGTCGCAGCGTCAACAAGATAGCTGAGTGGGCTTGTAAGCCGGGTTCTGTCGTGAACGGTCATTTATCTTGTCTGCACGTTACCGTGCAGCTCCACGCACGCTACCCGAACGCGGACCGGGCCGGCCCATAGCGTTCCTATTCGCGCTTGCTCCGGATGGGGCTTACCAAGCCGCCGTGTTGCCACGACGCTGGTGGTCTCTTACACCACCGTTTCAGCTTTTCCCTTTACGCCTTGCGGCGCAGGTGGGAGTCTTCTTTTCTGCGGCGCTTTCCGTCGGATCACTCCGCCCGGCCGTTAGCCGGCATCCCGCCCTCTGGAGCCCGGACTTTCCTCACGCGTGCTGCAAGCAGCACATCGCGCGACCGTCTGGCCCACTCAGCAGTGCAAGAGTGTAACACACCGTTGCCGCAGGCAATGGCACAACGCAAACGCTCGACACGATAAACCAAGAACCGCCATGCGCTACAATGGTCCTGTCGATGGGCAACGTCGTCAGTCGAGACGCGACCGCGCTCCGCACCCCTCCGTCTACTCGGTGCGTTCCCGCCTCCTCCCCGAGGCGGGATGTCGGCTTTTTTCATGCACCGACAATCCAATAGCCTGTGGACAGCCCGGCAGCATTGCGCATCTCGGCGCCAAATGCAAAAAGGGACCCGTCCATTACGGACGGATCCCTTAAAACAAGTGATCGTCAAACCGATTTACTCGGCGTCAGTCTCCTCGTCCTTCTTCTCGGAAGGCAGCGGGGTAACCTCGATCTCGACGCCCAGAGTCTCAGCAGCGGACTTCATGGACAGGGAGATACGACGACGGTCGAGGTCGATCTCCATGACCTTGACCTGAACCTTGTCGCCCACGTGGGTGACCTGAGAAGGCTGATCGACGTGCTTGTTGGCCATCTCGGAGATGTGCACCAGGCCCTCGATGCCCTCGCCCAGATCGACGAAAGCGCCGAACGGGACAAGCTTGGTCACAGTGCCCTCGACGATAGCGCCGACGGGATACTTCTTGACCAGTGCGCGCCACGGATCCTCGGTGGTCTGCTTGAGACCCAGGGAGATGCGCTCGCGGTTGAGATCGACGTCGAGAACCTCGACCTCGACCTCCTGGCCGACCTTGACAACCTCGGAAGGATGGTTGACGTGGTTCCAGGAGAGCTCGGAGATGTGGATGAGGCCGTCGATACCGCCGAGGTCGACGAAGGCGCCGAAGTCGACGATGGAGGAAACGGTGCCCTGGAGACGCATGCCAGACTTGAGCTTGGACAGGATCTCGGAGCGCTCGGCCTTACGGGACTCCTCGAGCACGACGCGACGGGAGAGGACAACGTTGTTGCGGTTGCGGTCCATCTCGATGACGCGGGCCTCGATGCGGGTGCCCATGTAGGAGGTGAGGTCCTTGACGCGACGGAGGTCGACGAGGGAAGCGGGCAGGAAGCCACGCAGGCCGATGTCGAGGATCAGGCCGCCCTTGACAACCTCGATAACCTCGCCCTCGACGTTCTCGCCGGAGTTGAACTTCTCCTCGATGCGGTTCCAAGCACGCTCGTACTCGGCACGCTTCTTGGACAGGACCAGACGACCGTCCTTGTCCTCCTTCTGGAGAACCAGAGCCTCGATGGGATCACCGAGTGCAACGATGTCTGCAGGGTTAGCGTCCTTGCGGATGGACAGCTCGCGGACCGGGATAACGCCCTCGGACTTGAATCCGATGTCAACGAGCACCTCGTCATGCTCGATCTTAACGACAGTGCCGTTAACGAGATCGCCCTCATCAAAGTCGGTAATCGTACCGTCGATGAGGTTGTTCATCTCCTCCTCGTTGACATCGTCAAGAGAGAAAATGGACGAGTTCTGAATCTCACTCAAAGGTGGACCCCTTTCGAACTACGGGGCCCCGATTGCTAGGACCTACAGAAGGGTGCGACAAGCACACAACGTTTAGGAACACTCGGGAGCCGACAGATACTAATGTGACGCTTATGCAATCACGTTCGTATAGGTTACGGGGAAATGAGTTCGATTTCAAGCGTGAACTGCGATTTTTTACTCGTGTGGAGACTTTTTCGTAATCTTATGAACACACGTCTCCGCAACTTGACGATAACCAGCCAGGCATTCGGCTTTGGGGTAAAGTATCCGGAGCCAACGATTCTAGATCGATTTTTCGAGAAAGGTGCCCGCGTGCTCAAAGCAGTCGTTTTCGATATGGACGAAACGCTTCTTAGCATCAACCTCAACGCGTTCATCCTTCGCTATTTTAAGGATGTCTCTTCGATGCTCGCGGATATCGGGCGCCGCAGCCGCGGTGGCACGATGGCACGCCTCGGCACCATCCTGGTCGACCTCAACGCCAATCGCCGCAGCGGCACGGACAACCGCACCAATCTTGAGTTTTACCAAGAAGAGGTCAAGCGCCGATGCGGGATTTGCCTCTCCGATCCCCTCATCTACGAGGCGTTTACCTACTACGACCGCGAAGTTCTTCCGTACAAGAATGACGAACTCATCAACGCCCATGCCATGCCGGGCGCACACGCCGCGCTCCAGGCCGTACAGGACGCAGGGCTGCGCTGCGCGCTCTTTACCAACCCCAGCTTTCCGCAGGGGGCCATCGAGTGCCGCATGGGTTGGGGCGACCTGGCCGACGCCCCCTTTGAGCTCGTCACGCACATGGGAAACGCCACCCGCTGCAAGCCTGATGCCACCTACTATCTAGAGCAGCTTCAGGTGATGGGGCTCGAACCGCACGAGGTCCTTATGGTGGGCAACGATCCCAAACGCGACTTCCCTAGCCCCGCCTGCGGCATTCAGACTGCCTATGTAGGCCAGGGCAAGCCCAACCGAGTCACCTGGCGCGGAACCATGGAAGGCTTCGCCCGCGACTTTAACGCCGTAGTAGAAGCCTTCTACGAACACCAAGTAGCCGACGAACTGTCCTAGCACACTTGGGTTTTGCCGATCATGATGTTGAGGATCTCGACGTCGGTATCTTTCATGCCCACACGGCCTACGTAGCCCATACTGGCGATTGTCTGCTCAACGGTATCTTGGATCAGGCCCTCGCCGGCGCGGAAGCCGCGACCCTGCATGGCCATATCATGGCCCAGAATCGCTGCATCGACGGCAGCCGAGATCTTGGCGGCACAGCTCGCCTTGGCGCCGTCGCACACGATGCCGCCCACGTTACCGAGCGTATTCGAGACCGTCGCGCCAATCTGCTCGCACGTGCCACCGCACAGCCAGGTAATCGCAGCGCCGGCGCCGCACGCGGCGCAAATAGCACCGCAAAACGCCGAGAGCGCACCGATATAGCTCTTGATATGCACGGCAATGAGATCGGACAGCATCACGGCGCGCACCAGGCGGTCGTGGTCGCAGCGCAGGTACTCGGCATACTCCATAACGGGCAGTGCGCAGGTAATGCCCTGATTGCCAGAGCCGCACACAATGGCGACCGGCAGCGCGCAGCCGTTCATGCGGGCGTCGGACCCGGCGGCGGCACGGGCACGGGCACGGCAGGCAACGTCATCGGCACGAGCACCTAGCAGCGTACGGCCAACCTCGGCACCCCAAGCGTGCGCAAGGCCCTCGGCACTGATCGCGCCATTCAGCTCAATCTGACGCTCAACGGCAGCGCGGGCGTCCTCAATGTCACCGTCCTCGATAAAGTCGATGATGGACTCAATCGACATGGGCGTGTCGGCCTTATCCGCCGCCCGCTCGGCCACCACGCGCTCGGCGCATGCGGCACACTCCCCCGCCGACTTGCCGCATACCGGAATACCGTCGAGCGTATGGCACGTGACGTTGGTGTGGTGATCGGTAATCTCGACGACCGCGGTATGGCCCCCGGCCGTCGCAGTCACCTTGATGTAGAGGTTGGGCACGCCCTCGACAAGCGACACATCGCAGTAGCCGGCGTCGGCGAGGAGCTCGGCCACGCGAGCGCGGTCTTCATCGTTAACGCTCTCGAGCACCTCGAGCGCGCTCTTGGCGTCGCCGCCCACGGCACCCAGCACGGCCGCGGCCTCAATACCGTGCATACCGCCCGAGTTGGGCACGGTCACGCTCTTGACGTTCTTGATGATGTTGCCCGAGCAGGCAACATCCATATGATCGGGTTCGCAACCGAGCGTCTGGCTCGCCAACGCCGCTGCATAGGCAACGGCAATGGGCTCGGTGCAGCCGAGTGCACAGACAAGCTCGCGGTTCAAAACATCGCAAAACGCGGCATCACGAAGGGAATCGGTAGGCATAGGTATCTCCTGCTTGCATAACGGGCTTGGCTCTCAAGTTAATAAATAGCTCCTTTATTTGATAACAATGCATCAAAAACCGCAACCATGGTTCCGGCGGACGGCGCTCAAGCACAAACTGACAGCATTCATTCATGAGAAGCCAGTCTTGTTGCATGCTAAAGCGTTTGACCAAAAAACGCCCGAGCGTTTACGCAAAAGTCGCGCTATCATGCAGTCGAACGCGGTAAACACCTTTAGCATTTGCGCCGCACAGACCAGAGAGGAACCATCCATGAAGATCGGTATCGGTAACGACCACGCCGCCGTCGAGCTCAAGAACATCATCTCCGAGCACCTGAAGGAGCGCGGCTGCGAGGTCGTGAACTTTGGCACCGACACCTCCGAGAGCTTTGACTACCCCATCGCCGGCTACAAGGTGGGTAAGGCCGTTGCCAACGGCGACGTCGACCTGGGCATCCTCATCTGTGGCACCGGCGTCGGGATTAGCCTGGCTGCCAACAAGGTCGAGGGCGTACGCGCCGTCGTGTGCTCCGAGCCCTTCAGCGCCAAGCTCTCCCGCATGCACAACAACACCAACGTGCTCGCCTTTGGCGCCCGCGTCGTTGGCTCCGAGCTCGCTAAGATGATCGTCGACGAGTGGCTCGACGCCGAGTTCGAGGGCGGCCGCCACGAGCGTCGCGTCAACCTCCTCAACGAGATCGACCAGACCCGCGGTCTCAAGGTCGTCGACGAGGCCTAAAAACTTACAACGCCATACGCTAGCGACAGCCCCCGCCTGGAATGCACGCACATTCCAGGCGGGGGCTCTTTAGTAGATTTCTAGACATGTCCCAAAAATCTACTGGAATATAAAAGGACGCCGCGGATGGAGTTCCGCGGCGCCCAAGCCACACGCTAACAGCTTTAAGGAGTCAAAGCTGGTTTAGCCAAAAAAGCGCTTGATCTCGATCTCGGCGTTCTCCAGGCAGTCGGAGCCGTGGATCACGTTGGCGTTGACATCGACAGCAAAGTCGCCGCGAATGGTGCCGGGGGCAGCATCAAGCGGGTTGGTGGCGCCCATAAGGGTGCGCATCTTGGAGACAGCGGAGAGGCCGGAAACGACCATCTTGACGACCGGACCGCTCGTCATAAAGTCGCAGAGACCGCCAAAGAAGGGCTTGTCGGCCAGATGGGCGTAGTGCTCCTCGACGGTAGCGCGCTCGAGCGTGGTCATCTCCATGCGCTCGATAACAAGGCCGCTGCGCTCAATGCGAGCAACGATCTCGCCGATCTTGCGATCGCGCACGGCGTCGGGCTTAATCATGATGAAGGTCTTCTCGATAGCCATAAGGTAGCCTTTCAAGTAGGTTCGCGCGTGCCCAAGTCCCATTCCGGCACCCGCCTGGACTGCATCGTAACAGAGTTCTAGCTGCAGTTAAACAAAAAGCCGTTTATTGAAGCGTTATTATTTATTAAAGCGCTCCATATGTGTCACTTCTGTTTCGAAGCCCGACTAGAGTACCATCCGTCCCACTTTCAACTGCAACGAACAGAACGGGCGGTCGATTGTCGCCCGTGAACGCACCCCCTTCACAACCTGCGCAAATGTCCTACAGAAGTTCTCGACAAGCTCCTTCCTTCTCTATAACAAAACGGGTGCCCACCGTAGCGGGCACCCGTAAAGGCAAAATATGATGAACACACCAGACAGACGCATCCAATAAGCTAATTAGCTCCGTGGCCCATCTCGACGACCTTGGATAACGAGCCAAACACACCCTCATCGGCCGCGAGCTGCGCCTCGGCGCTTCCCAACTGCACGGCAACGGCAGCAGGGGCGGTACCACCCTCGGTCGTACGCGCGGCGACAATTGAGGGGATGTCGAGCGCCTCGGTAATATCGCGTTCAAAGAGCGGGCTTGCCTCCTGGAACACCTCAAACGGCAGGTCCTCAAGATTGCAGCTACGCTTCTCACACATCAGGACAAGATGGCCCACCACGGCGTGCGCCTCGCGGAACGGCAGGCCGCGCTTAGCCAGGTAATCGGCAACATCAGTGGCTGCCAAGTGGCCCACACCGCACTCGCGCGCCATGGCATCCTCGTTGACGGTCCAAGTCGAAATCATTCCGGCCATAACGGACAGGCACTGAATGAGCGTACGGGCGGTATCGAGCGCGCCCTCCTTGTCCTCCTGCAAGTCCTTGTTATAGGCGAGCGGCAAGCCCTTCATGGTCACGAGCAACTGCACCAGGTTGCCGTACACGCGACCGCTCTTGCCGCGAATAAGCTCGGCAAAGTCGGGATTCTTCTTCTGCGGCATGATGGACGAGCCGGTGGAGTAGGAGTCTGAAAGCGTGACAAAGCCAAATTCGGAGCTCGACCACAGCACAATCTCCTCGGAAAGACGCGACAGGTGCATCGCCATGACGGAGCCGGCGTAATGCAGATCGAGCAGGAAATCACGGTCGGAAACCGCATCGAGCGAGTTGGGGATCACGCCCGCAAAGCCAAGCTCGGCAGCCGTCATCTGGCGATCGAGCGGATAGCTCGTACCGGCAAGCGCGGCAGCACCCAGCGGGCAGTTGTCGGCGGCATCAAAGGCGGCCTTCAAGCGTGTAAAGTCGCGCGCGAACATCCAGGAATACGCCAGCAGATGATGCGAGAGCAGCACGGGCTGAGCGTGCTGCATATGCGTGTAGCCCGGCAGTATCACCTTGTCGTACTTCTTGGCCGCATCCACCAGCACATGGCGCAGCTCAAGATTGGCCTCCATGAGCTCCTTGGCCAGCGCCTTGACGCCTAGGCGCGTATCGGTCGCCACCTGGTCGTTGCGCGAACGCCCGGTATGCAAGCGCTTACCGGCCTCGCCGATGCGACGTGTCAGCTCGCTCTCGATAGACATATGAATGTCCTCGTCGTTAATATCGAAGGTGAAGTTGCCGGCATCGATATCCTGCTCGATTCCGGTCAGGCCCTCGGCAATCGCCTGCTCGTCTTCGACACTGATGATGCCCTGGGCGGCCAGCATCTTGGCATGCGCCTTAGAGCCGGCGATATCCTGCTTATAGAGATGCTTGTCGACCGGCAACGACGCGCCAAACTCCTGCGTGACCTCGGCCACGCCCGCCTCAAAACGACCGCCCCAAAGAGCCATGGAACCGTCTCCTTTCTCCAAATACCAAAACAAGCGCCCAAAGCAATGTGCCCTGTCGCTAAAGCGATTTATCAACCGCTAGTTTTACACACTCCCTGCCGTGCGCGGGGCCATGTAGCTAATTTGCAAAGAAGTGACGCACCATGCACTTGGCGCCCAACGTCTCCCTCCGGATGTTACCCTGCGAACCATCGATCCAGGCCTTCAGGCTCATAGGGACATCCTCGACCTTTGCAGTATCGATCTCAGGCGCGAGGGCAAGCAAAGCATGCGCAATAGCATTGAACATAATGGATACTCCTCATATATATAGGCGCAGAGCCGCCAAATTGATAGAAGGAGCCCCGCCGGACAACCCCGGCGGGGCTCGGACTCAGCCGCAGTCGCGGCATCATATATGCGGGCGGAACGTAGGGGCCACCGATGTTAAGAAGTGTCAGCAAGCATAACGAAAGGTAGGGACCCCATGCGCCCGTTATGTATCACGCGGATGGGCCGCGCGGATACCAAGGGAAGGAGGCACTAGGCCTGGGCGGCAGCAGAGCTGGGGCCCTGGACCTTTGCCCACGTCTTGAGCGACAGCGTATCGATCTCGATAAAGCCGGCGCTGGCCTTCTCGTCAAACGTGGTGTCACGGTCGTAGGTAGCCAGACCGTAGTCATACAGGCTAAACGGGCTCTTGCGGCCGACGACATGGCAGTTGCCCTTAAAGAACTTCAGGCGGACGGTGCCGGTCACGAACTTCTGGGTGTCGGCCATAAAGGCGTCGAGCGCGTTCTTGAGCGGGCTGTACCACTGGCCGTTGTACACGGCGGTGGCCCAATCCTGCTCGAGTTTGATCTTGGTCTTGAGCAGGTCGCCCTCGACGCAGATGTCCTCGAGTGCCTTGTGGGCGGTGATGAGCGTCAGGGCACCGGGAACCTCGTAGCACTCGCGGCTCTTGAGGCCCACCAGACGATCCTCGACCAGGTCGAGACGGCCAAAGCCGTTGTCGCCCGAAATCTTGTTGAGGGCGATGACGATCTCGGAGAGCTTCATCTTCTTGCCGTCGACGGCGACGGGCTTGCCGGCCTCAAACTCAATCTCGGTGTAGGTCGGGGTGTCGGGCGTGTCCTCGGGGTTCTTGGTCATAACCCAGGCGTCGTCGAGCGGCTCGTTCCAGGGATCCTCCAGGTGGCCGCACTCAATGGCACGACCCCACAGGTTGTCGTCGATGGAATAGGGGTTATCGTTGGCACCCTCGGGAACCGGCACGTTGTGGGCGTGAGCATAGGCGACCTCGTCGGGACGGCACTTCAGATCCCACTCGCGAACCGGGGCGATAACCTTAAGCTCGGGGTCGAGGGCCTTGACGGCAGCCTCAAAACGAACCTGGTCGTTACCCTTGCCGGTGCAGCCGTGGGCGACGTAGGTCGCGCCAAACTCGTGAGCGACCTCGACAAGCTTCTTGGCAAGCAGCGGGCGAGACAGGGCGGAGAGCAGCGGATACTTGTTCTCGTACATGGAGTTTGCGGCGATGGCCTTAGTCAGAAACTCATCGGAGAACTCGTCACGCAGGTCGAGCACCTGACAATCGAGAACGCCCAGATCGAGCGCCTTCTGCTTCTTGGCATCCAGGCCGGTCTCCTCCTGGCCCACGTTGCCGCAGACGCAAACGACATCGAGATTCTTCTCGTCCTGGAGCCACTTGACACATACGGATGTATCAAGACCACCGGAATATGCGAGAACGACTTTTTCCTTGCTCATGGCTGTTTCCTTTCGCCCTTGGTAGCTAGTTAGAACATCGGTCAGTTGCAAGTCATTTCAAGGTCATATACCGTGCAATATCAGGTTAAATAGCAAAAATCAGCACATACATGCCCTAGAAACATGCAGCAATGTCGTGCTAAAACCCAACGACCTCAAAATGACTCTGTTGAGGCAATTCGCCCCATGAGGACAGAGACGATTGTTATCGTCGTCGGGAAATTGCGCGCTGGCGTCGGATGGCATTGTCTGCAGTAGTGATGATCTTTACGAACTGCATCTGCCTCTCCTTTCACCTATCGCCGGGCGCAATTCAAATATCGTAAACGGTACCTTTTCCTCGGTAAGCGGCTCTTTTGCCGTCTCCGTTTTCGATGGTCGCTATATTACGCTAAAGTGCCCGCAGCACAAGCGACAAATTCAAATTTCTGAAAAGTTTTTTCATTACTTTGTGAAGCGTGGTGCAAATACGCTCCGTTCCTGCGAAAATACGCCTGACTACGAGTTGATGGTTATAACATCTGAAACAATTTCGAAACGAAAGGCTCGATTTTATGCAAACTTACGAATCGGACGCCAATATCGGAAACATTAAGCTCATCGCCGTCGACATGGACAAAACGCTGCTGACCGACGAGCGCGTGTTGCCGCAGGGTCTTGATGAGCGCTTGGACAAGCTCGCCGACGCCGGCATCGTATTCTGCCCCGCCAGCGGACGTCCCGCCCCCAAGCTCGAAGAGATGTTCGAGGGCATCAAGAACCGCCTCGCCTTTTGTCCCGACAACGGAGCGTGCGTGATCTATCGCGGCAACTATATCTATAAAAGCATTATCGACGTGGAACTGTACCAGCAGGTCTTGAGCCGCGCCTCGGAGGATCCGCGCGCTGTCCCCGTCCTGTGCTGCTTCGACGAGTTCTACGTGCTTGCCCGCGACCATCAATACCACGACGAGATCAGCGTCTACTACAACACGATTAACTACGTCGATAGCTTTGAGGGCATCGATATCGAGTCCAATAAGATCTCGATCTTTTTCCCTGCCTACGATGCCGAGCCCGCATTCCGCGAGACCTATAGCCCCGAGTTCTCGGACAAGCTCTACGTCACCAACGCCGGGCGCGAGTGGATCGACTTTATGAACCTGGGTGTCGACAAGGGCGCCGGCGTCGCGCATCTGTGCGAGCAGCTCGGCATCGATATTGCCGACGCCGCCGCCGTGGGTGATACCTACAACGACATCCCCATGCTGGAGCGCGTCGGTCACAGCTTTATCGTGGACAATGCCGAGGAGCACATGAACGCGCACGCCAAATGGCGCATTCCGAGCAACAACGACGGGGGCGTACTGACACTCATCGACGCTATCCTGGCGGCACGTTAACGTTGCTCGTCGGACCTGGCCGGGCGGCGCGGATTAGTTTTTCGTTCGGTCAGGTCCTGGGCTCGCTCGGAAAGCACATTAAGTGCTTTCCGGCTCGTGCGGAATCTACGAAAAACTAATCCGCGCCGCCCGGCCAGGTCCTAGGTTTACTTTCCTGCCGCCAAGATGGCGTCTTGAGTGTCTAGATACTTAGCTGAAATGATTTGAGCAGAGGGGAGCCCCTTGTTGGAAGGGGCTCCCCTCTGTTTTGGTTACTGTGGGACAAATTAATCAGTAGTGTTTGTCCCAAATCTTAAGTATGTGGGGGCTTGCGTCTTGGGCGAGCTTGCCTTACGGAGTGCTTCCCTATTTCGCGTCGGCCCAGGTTATGCCGGTGCTGGCTTCGGCGATCAACGGTACGCGGAGGTCTACTACGTGTTCCATGACGTCGCGGACCATGGCGGTGAGGCGCTCGACTTCGTCGACGGGGCACTCAAAGTCCAGTTCGTCGTGTACCTGCAGGATCATGTGGGCGGCAAAGCCTTCTTCTTCCAAGCGACGGCTTACGCGGGCCATGGCGATCTTGATGATGTCGGCGGCGGTGCCCTGCATGGGGTGGTTCATGGCCGTGCGCTCACCAAAGCCGCGGAGCTGCGGGTTTTTGGCCTTGAGCTCAGGAATATGGCGACGGCGGCCGTACATGGTCTCGGCATAGCCCGTCTGCTTGGCACGCGCCACCACGTTGTCGAGGAACGTGCGCACGCCCGGGTAGGCCTCGTAGTAGCGATCGATCATATCGCGCGCCTCGGCCATCGAGATGTGCAGCGACTGCGACAGACCATAGGCCTGCTGACCGTACACGATGCCAAAGTTCACGGCCTTGGCGCGGCTACGCAGGTCGGGTGTCACCTCGGACACCGGCACGCCAAATACGCGCGCGGCCGTCTCGGCATGGAAGTCCTCGCCCTCGTTGAAGGCGCGCACCAGGTGCTCGTCACCCGAAAGATGCGCGAGCAGGCGCAGCTCGATCTGCGAGTAGTCCACCGCCAAAAAGACGCTGCCCTCGCCCGCCGAGAACGCCGTCTTGACGGTACGCCCCAGCTCCGAGCGCGTCGGAATGTTTTGCAGATTGGGGTCGCTCGAAGACAAACGCCCCGTCGCGGTGATGGTCTGGTTGTACGTGGTGTGCACACGCCCGTCACCACGGCGCAGCGGGCCCAGCGTGTCCAGATAGGTCGACTTAATCTTGGACTTCTCACGCCAGTCCAAAATCAGGCGCACGATCTCGTGGTCGCGGGCAAGGTCGCTCAGCACCTTGGCGTTGGTCGAATAGTAGCCGCGCTTGGTCTTTTTGAGGCCCTTGGTCGGAAGTCCCATAACATCAAACAGCACGTGCGAGAGTTGCATGGGGCTGCCGATGTTAAAGGTCTCGTCGCCGGCCAGGTCGCGAATGCTGCGCTCGACATCGGCAATCTGGGTCGCCAGGCCCTCGGACAGACTGTGCAGGCGGTCGGGGTCCACGAGCATGCCCGCGCGCTCCATCTTGGCAAGCACCGGCACGAGCGGCATCTCGATCCCATCGAACACGTTGGCGGCGTTCTCGCGGGCCATGCGGTCACGCAGCGGTGCAACCAGCGCCAGCGTCAAGGCCGCCGTGCGAGCGGCGGGCGCAGGAGCGTCCTCGCCAGCACCCTCTGCGCCGCGCGCCGCAGGCAGCGCCATCTGCAGATACGTATCGGCCAGATACACCTCGTCAAACTCGGAGCGGTCGGAATCCAACAGGTAGGCGGCAACAACGGTATCGAAGATGCGCGTGGAATCGACTGCCAGCGGATCCATGAGCTCGAGCTCAGAAGAATCGATGGGCGAAAGCTCATGCAGCAGTGCCTTCATGTCCGGGCTCGCCACACGGCCTTCCATAAACAGACGCGCGAGCACGCCGGCAATCACGCCGTGGGCGAAGCTGAAGCCCTCAACCTCAGCCGCCGCACCGCTGTCGCCCTCCTCGAGCGCAAACAGGCCCTTGGACGTCGCCAACCACAGCGTGCGCGTCAGCCCAAAGAGCGCGCCCTCTTCCTTGTCATCGTCCACCACGGCGGCGACCCACTCGCCGGCATCAATCACGCGGGAGACCTCAGCCGCAACGGCACCAAGCGCGCCAGCATCGCCGGCGGCTGCGCGCAAAACGGCGGGAATCTCAAACGTGCTGGCAGCTGCCCCGCCCTCATCGCCGATCAGCGCCAAGAACCGGTTCTGCATGGCGGTGATGCCGAGTGTGCCCAGCGCCGCGGAGACTTCGTCGGCAGAAAACGCCGGGAAGGACGTCGCGCCAAAGTCGAGCTCGACAGGCGCATCGGTGCGAATAGTCGCAACCTTGCGGCTCAGCAGTGCATCGTCGATGTGCGCACGCAGGTTCTCGCCCATCTTGCCCTTGACCTCGTCAGCATGCGCGATGACCTCGTCCAAGCTGCCGTACTGCGCGATGAGTGCGCTCGCCTTTTTGGGGCCGATGCCCGGTACGCCGGGAATGTTGTCCGACGTATCGCCCTTCAGACCGTAAAAATCGGGCACGAGCGCCGGCGTAATGCCGTGATACAGGTCATCCACGCTCTCGGGCGTCATAATCGCCACGTCGGACAGGCCCTTGCGGGTCGAGACCACGTTGACGTGCTCGGTCACGAGCTGATACATGTCGCGGTCGCCGGTCACCAGCAGCATGTCGCAGCCGGCTTCCTCACCTAGGCGAGCCATAGTGCCCAGGATATCGTCGCCTTCCCAGCCCTCGGACTGCAGAATCGGCACGTTGAGCGCGGTGAGCAGCTCTTTAATCATCGGAAACTGCGCGTGCAGATCGGGGTCCATGGGCGGGCGCTGCGCCTTATACTGCGGCAGCATCTCCATGCGCACGCGCGGCTTGCCCTTATCAAATGCCACGACCACACCATCGGGGTTAAAGGCGTCGATCATCTTGAGAAACATGTTCAGAAAGCCAAAAATCGCGTTGGTGGGGCGACCGTCCGGCGCATTCATGGTCGGCGGCACGGCGTGGAAGGCGCGATGCATGAGCGAGTTGCCGTCGATAACGGCAAAGGTGCGGCGCTTTTCAGACATATTGAATACCTCGCTTTAGGCTGGGCACGGTTTGCTCACTCCAGTTTACACGCTCCCCGCCCCGCGGCCACCTCACATCAAGCTCCCCCGCCACCGTGAGCCCGCGCGTGATACGATGGCTCACGGTACATCAACCAGCACGATCGATCCGAAAGGAGCCTGCGTCATGGAGCGTCCCTGCGCATGGAAAAAGTACACGCCACAGCAAATCGAGGAGCTCGAGGAGCTTTGCCGCGGCTATAAGCAGTTTTTGAGCGAGAACAAGACCGAGCGCCTGTGCGTCAAGACCGGCATCAAGATGGCCGAGGAGGCGGGATACGTCGACCTGGAGACCGTGATCGCCGAAGGCCGCGAGCTCAAGGCAGGCGACAAGGTGTACGCCGCCAACCACGGCAAGGACCTTATGCTCGTCAACCTGGGCACCGCCCCGCTCGAGCAGGGCTTTAACATCCTGGGCGCCCACGTGGACTCGCCGCGCCTGGACCTTAAGCAGAATCCCGCCTTCGAGGCCGGCGACATGGCCTACCTCGACACGCACTACTACGGCGGCGTCAAGAGCTACCACTGGGTAGCCTCCCCGCTCGCACTCGTGGGCGTCATCTGCAAAAAGGACGGTACCACCGTCGACATCAATATCGGCGACAAGGCGGACGACCCGGTCTTTACCATCTCCGATCTGCTGATCCACCTCTCGAGCGAGCAGATGTCCAAGCCCGCCAAGGACGCCGTCGATGCCGAGATCCTCGACGTGATCGTGGGCGGCCGCCCCGTCAAGTTTGACGAGGACGACAAGGACGCCCCCAAGGAGCCCGTCAAGCAAATGTTCCTGGACATCCTTAAGGAGCAGTACGACGTCGAGGAGGAGGACTTCCTCTCCGCCGAAATCGAGGTCGTGCCCGCCGGCCCCGCCCGCGACATGGGCCTCGACCGCTCTATGATTCTGGGTTATGGCCATGACGACCGCGTTTGCGCCTACCCCTCCATGCTCGCCCAGATCAACGTGGCCAATGTCGAGCGCACGAGCATCACGCTCATCGTCGACAAAGAGGAGATTGGTTCCGTAGGCGCCACCGGCATGACGAGCCGCTTCTTCGAGAACACCGTCGCCGAGATCATGACGCTCGCCGGCGAGAATAGCCCGCTGGCCCTGCGCCGCGCACTCGCCCGCAGCCGCATGCTTTCCTCTGACGTGTCTGCCGGCTTCGACCCGGGCTATGCCGGCAAGTTCGAGACCAAGAACGCCGCCTTTATGGGTCGCGGCCTGTGCTTTAACAAGTACACGGGCAGCCGTGGCAAGGGCGGCTCCAACGACGCCGACGCCGAGTACGTGGCCCTCATCCGCGACATCATGGACGAGGCCGGCGTGGACTTCCAGACCTGTGAGCTCGGTCGCGTCAACGCGGGCGGCGGCGGCACCATTGCCTACATCATGGCCAAGTATGGCATGAACGTCATCGACTCCGGCGTTGCCGTCCTGTCCATGCACGCCCTGTGGGAGGTCGCCAACAAGGCCGATATCTACGAGGCCTATCGCGGCTACAAAGCCTTCATCGAGCGAGCCTAACCAACCCTTCGTCAGTTGCGGTGAAATACGGACTAAACTGGCCCATAAACGGCCAAAACAGACCGTATTCCACCGCAACTTCCTTTTTGGCAGAGGAGAGTCCATGCTGCAGGTCATCATTTCGCCCGCCAAGCAGATGCGCGCGGCCCAAGATGCTTTTGAAGTCCTGGGCATCCCACCCTTTGCGCGCGAGACGGCTCGCCTCCACCGCGCACTGCTAGATATCGAGCGGAATGAAGGCAGCGACAGCCTGCAGGCGCTATGGAACGTGAGTGACAAACTGCTGGGGCCTTGCCTCAACATCCTGCATGAGTTCGGGCCCATCCTGAAAAACGGCGATCTCGACAATCCCGCACTCGCCTGTCACCTCTCCCCTGCCGTCATGTCCTACCACGGCATTCAATACCAGAGCATGGCGCCCGAGGTGATGGATTCCGCGCAGCTCGCATGGCTGCAAAGCCACCTGTGGATCCTCTCCGGCCTCTACGGGTGCGTTCGCCCATTTCATGCCGTCGAACCATATCGGCTGGAAATGGGCGCGAAGCTCGCCGTTGACGATGCCCGAGACCTCTATGCGTTTTGGAGCGACAAGCTCGCGCGGGCTATCGCCCCGGCAGGCTCAAACACCACGATCGTCAACCTCGCCAGCGTAGAGTACGCCAAAGCCGTTCTGCCCCATCTCGCGGGCGACGCCACGGTCGTCACGTGCCTCTTTGGCGAAGGCATCCGCAACGGCAAGCCCATCCAGCGCTCGACCGCCAGCAAAAAGGCACGTGGTTCCATGGTGCGCTGGATGGCAGAAAACAAGCTCGAGGATGTAAGCGGGCTCACCGCGTTTGACGTTGGTTATCGTCACTTTCCCGAGCTTTCAAATAAGAACACTTTGGTCTTCCTGAACGAACAGACCTTGTAGGACCACCGATACTTTTGAATGTGCTGCCTAGGCACGGCGTCTATTCCGCCAAGCCGTCGGCTTTGGCAACTTCGTTTGTCGAGCCATCTTGGTAGGTAATCTTAACGTGCTCCACCTCGGATACCGCAGCGCCCGCCGGGGGCTCCAAGCGCCATTCCGTCAGCGCAATGTCCATGGTCGTGGGCACGTCTCCCTGATCTTTGAGCTCCACCGTCAGCGTTTTGAGCGTCGCATCAAACGTCACGCGTTCGATTTCTTCGCCCGGAATAGACCCGCCGCTCAGCTGCAGCTGCACAAACTCGTCGCGCGGATACCAATAGTCACCCGGTGCGGCAACCGTGTTGCCACCAGAAACTTTCATGGTCATAATCGGCAGGCCCTCGTCGGCTTCAAACCCCCAGGTGGCGCCGCCATGACCGCCGAACGTCCAAATACAAAAGGCAATCACCAACACGGCAAGCACCGCAAAACCAATCGCGACAAGGCCATGGTGCGCACGGCTTTCCTCGGCCGATACGTCCCATTGCGTCTCTCGATATAGATGCTTGTCTTCCATGTTCGCCTCCCCACAGGCACGCTCGTTGGCCCAATCGTACCCATTCAGGCTATACTTGAGCCCATGACATAACGGGGAGCTTGCAGGACAAGACGGCAGGCTGAGATTGGGCGCGCCCGCCCTGACCCGCAAACCTGATATGGGTAATGCCAACGAAGGGAGCCGTGCCAATGAGCACACAGACCGAGCCCAAGCTCGTCACGCAAATCGACTTCGCCCGCGCCGGGCAAATCACACCGCAGATGAAGGAAGTCGCCGAGCGCGAGCATCGCGACCCCGAGTACATCCGCGAGCGCGTGGCCGACGGCCGCATCGCCATTCCCGCCAACATCGTGCACATCAAAAAAGGCATGCGCGCCTTTGGCGTCGGTGAGGGCCTGTCCACCAAGGTCAACGTGAACTTGGGCATCTCGGGCGACAAGGCCGATGCCGCCGAGGAATGGAAGAAGGTCAAGATCGCCGAGGACTTTGGCGCCGACGCCATCATGGACCTCTCCAACTCGGGCAAGACGCGCCAGTTCCGCCAGCAGCTCATCGACGAGACGCCGCTCATGGTGGGCACCGTCCCCATGTACGACGCCATCGGCTACATGGAAAAGCCGCTGGTCAAGCTTACCAAGGATGACCTGTTCGAGGTCGTGCGCGCGCACGCCGAGGACGGCGTGGACTTTATGACCATCCACTGCGGCATCAACAAGTCGGTCACCAAGACCTTTAAGGAGACCGGCCGCCTCATGAACATCGTGAGCCGCGGCGGCTCGCTGCTGTTTGGCTGGATGGAGGTCACCGGCAACGAAAACCCCTTCTACGAGTACTTTGACGAGCTGCTCGAGATCTGCCACGAGTACGACGTGACGATTTCGCTCGGCGACTCCTGCCGCCCGGGCTGCCTCTACGACTCCAACGACGCCACAGAGACTGCCGAGATGATCGAGCTGGGCAAGCTGTGCAAGCGCGCTTGGGCTGCCGGCGTCCAGGTCATGGTCGAGGGCCCGGGTCACATGGCGCTCGACGAGATCGCCGCCAACATGAAGCTACAGAAGCGCCTGTGCCACAACGCCCCGTTCTATGTGCTGGGGCCGCTGGTGACCGATATCGGCGTGGGCTACGACCACATCACCGCTGCCATCGGCGGCGCTATCTCCGCCAGCTCCGGTGCCGACTTCCTGTGCTACGTGACGCCGGCCGAACACTTGTGCCTGCCCAACGCCCAGGACGTGCTCGATGGCCTCATGGCTACCAAGATCGCCGCACACGCCGCCGATATCGCCAAGAAGGTGCCGCACGCCCGCGACATGGACGACAAGATGGGCCAGGCACGCCGCAAGCTCGACTGGGACGCCATGTGGAAGTGCGCGCTCGACCCAGTTACGGGCAAGAAGCGCTACGAGGAGTCTCCCGCCGCCACCGAGGGCACTTGCACCATGTGTGGCAAGATGTGCGCCGTCCGTACCGTTAACAAGGTGTTCGAAGGCACAACGATCGACCTCGGCATGGAGGATTAACGCGTCACCGGAGCCGCAATCGGTAACATGGTGTTCGTCAATTGTTGACATGTGAACATTTGCTTACATTTGCGTAAAGATTGCATCGCCCGCCCGGGTTCGGAATACAGCCGGCCCGGGCATCTTTATAATGCAGACTTAAAGACCCATTTGAATCCGACCGGACAAGGGAGTGAGCATGGATCGCAGTAAGGTACCCGCCGTTCTATCCATCGCGGGATCCGATTCCAGCGGCGGTGCCGGCATTCAGGCCGACATCAAGACCATCACGGCGCACCGCCTGTATGCCGAGACGGCCATAACCGCCATTACAGCGCAAAACACACTGGGCGTCACCGCCGTGCAGGATATCTCGCCAGATATCGTAGCCGCGCAAATTGACGCTGTCTTTGACGATATCCGCCCAAGCGCCGTCAAGATCGGCATGGTTTCTTCTGTCGAGATTATCGAAGTCATCGCCGACCGCTTGAGCGCCTGGAACGCAACGAACGTGGTCGTCGACCCCGTCATGGTCGCCACCTCGGGCGCGCGCTTGATTGCCGAGGATGCCTCCGAGGCACTCACCCGCCGCCTGTTCCCACTAGCAACCGTCATCACGCCCAATATTCCCGAGGCCATGGCCCTGCTTGACTACGAGGTCGACTCCGAGCGCACACAGCAAAATGCTGCCATGCTCCTCACCCGCCGCTTTGGTTGCGCATCCCTCGTTAAGGGTGGGCATCTTGTCAACGAGGCTAACGATGTATTGGCCGAGCCCGCGCCACTCGATGACGAGGGCAACCATCTGGGCGATCCGCTCACTACGTGGTTTCGCCACAAGCGCATTGAGACCAGCAACACGCACGGCACCGGCTGTACGCTCTCATCCGCCATCGCTTGCGCGCTGGCCCAGGGCATGGAACTTGCCGACGCCATCAACGCCGGCAAGGCCTACCTGACCGGCGCTCTCGCCGCTGGCTTTGACATGGGCAAAGGTTCCGGCCCCGTCAACCACATGTGGCAGTATTAAGATTCACAGCCCAGAGCCACCGCAAAGGGGGCAGGCACCTTTGCGGTGGCTCCCACAAACATCTCGATCTGTAACAGTTAGAGCCCATTTTTCGGCCCACCTGTTACAGATCGAGACATTCAAATTCCGCTGAGAAGATAATCTCAATCTGTAACAGTAACTCGGCAAAATCGACCCTAGATGTTACAGATCGAGACAAACGACCGATATCGACCTAAATAATCTCAATCTGTAACATCTAGCCCGTTTTCGACCTTACAACTGTTACAGATCAAGACAAACAAACGATCCAAAACCACCGCAAAGGGGGCAGGCACCTTTGCGGTGGCTTGGGCTCGCGCTACTCACCGAGCATCTCTTGGAGCTTGGCTGCCACGGCATGTCCCAAGCTCTCGTGGCTTTCGGGCATCATATGCAGATAGTCGATATCGCCCGGCTCGGCATAATCGGCGGCATTCAAAAAGTCGCAGCCAAACTGCTCAGCCACATGCGCGTAGTACTCACCAAAATGTTCCGAGGCTTCTACGGAATGCTCGTCAAAGTCGGTCATATATACATCGGCGATCTGCGGCTTAATCTTGATAGGTGCCATCAGCAGAATCCGTGGGCAGGGCGCGGCATCGGTCCAGGCAAACGCACGGACGGCGCGAATCAACGCCATGGCACCACGGGCGATATCGGAAGCTGTCACGCCAAAGACCGTCTTACAGTCGTTGGTGCCCAGCATGATCACAATGGCGTCCAGCGGCTTATGGGCCTCGAGCAGCATCGGAAGTGCGCGGATGCCGTTAAGATTGGTGTCCAGATGGCACATGTCGTCGCGTACCGTCGTGCGGCCGTTGAGGCCTTCTTCAATTACATGCCAGCCCTCGCCTAAGTCACGTTGGGCCACGCCGCACCAGCGCACATCCTGCGCATAGCGCACCGCGGTGCCGTCGCGCATGCCCGCCGGATCGTAACCATAGGTGTTGCTGTCGCCAAAGCATAGAACGTTTTTCATCGTAAGCCCCTCGCTCAGTAAAAAGCCGACGGAAGCAGCCTCTCCCGTCGGCTCGACCTATCTGTCAGCACGTACCGATTACAGGTACTTGCGCCAATCGTCCTCGTCCTCATCATCCTCGGTAGCAGCCTGGGCCTGCTCGGCGGCGCGAGCTGCCGCAGCGCGAGCGGCAACCTGGGCATAGGACTCCTCGTTGCGCTCGGGGAAGTTTGCCAGCACGTGCTCGAACTTGGCAAAATCCTCATCCCAGCGCGTAGAAGGCACGGCAAAGAAGACTTGCTTGACCTTGAAGTCGCCCGATGCGAGCTCCTTGCGGAAAATCTCGGCCACGGCCTCGGCATCAAAACCGTTGTTGTCGCAGCCCCAAGCGCCCAGTACGAGCTTCTCGCGGCCAAGCTCATCGCAGATGGCGAGCACAAAGCGGATACGGTCGCGCAGCGCGTCCAGCAGCGCATCGTCGCTCACGCGGTACTCCTGGCGTGCGCGCTTGGCATTGGGCGCGGCGGCCACGATCACATCGGCATACGCATGCACGTGGTTGCGGTCAAAACGCACCGCAGGCACTACCAGCGCACGGTTGCGGTAGAGCTCGCAGTTGATATTGCGGCGACGGTTCTCGCCATACCACTTGCGCTGCTTGTCGAGCACGTTGTACAGATACGAATCGGCGCAGAGCGTAGCCTCCTGGCCCAGATAGCCCTGGATGTAGCCGCCACCCGGGTTGGTGAACGAGGCAAAGGCGAGCACTGCCATGTCGCAGAACTGCGCATAGCCACGGCCGTTGTCCAGAATGGCCTGCGTGGCGGAGGCATCAAGCACGGTGACCTCGGGCAGGGTCGGAGCGGGCTCCTCGGCAGGCGCGGACTCGTTCTCTGCGGGTTTCTCGGCAGGCGCAGACTCGTCCGTGACCTCGGTCTCGACGGACGCAACCTCAGCGGCCTCGACCTCGACGGACTCAGACTCCTCGGCAACCGGCTCCTCGGCAGCCGCAGCCGCTTGGGCCTTGGCCTTCATCGCCGCGACAAAGCCGGCAGGCATACCGTCAAACTCGCGAACACCGGCAAGCGAACGCTCGATATCCTTGGCGCACGCTTCGGACACAGTTGCCACGTGACGCTCGGCGGCCTTAGCACGGGCCTCGCGCTTGGGATTGGGCTGACCCGCTCGGTTGGACCTGCGGTTACGGTTCCTGTTGTCGACGTCTGCCATACGTGGCCACCTTTCCTGTCGCTGCCGCTATCGGCTTTTCCCATCCATGATACCCCGCCGCGTACAAAAAAGACGGCCCCGAAGGACCGCCTTTCGCATCGATTTGCACGCACGGCAAGCACCGCCGCAATTCGCCGCTAATCGCGACGGCCAAGGATGTTCAGGATGCGCAGGAACACGTTGATAATGTCCACGAACAGATTGGACGCCATGAGCACGGCGTTGGGCAGCGTAGGCGGCACCGTCGTGGCAACATAGGTGTCGTAGCCAATAAAGCCGGCGAACACCACGATCACGATCAGATCGGTGATGGTCTGCGAGACGCCCATGAACATCAGCACGATCTCAACCAGAATAGTGGCGAGCAGAATGCCAAAACCGATGCCATATACGCGCTGGAAAAACTTGGGGAACGTCACGCCCAAAGCGCCAAAGACAAAGGTGATAGCGGCCGTGGCGATAAAGGCAGTGTTGATGGTGGGCAGGTCGTAGTTGGCAAGGCCAAACGACGCGGTCAGGCCAAAGGTACTCGCAAAGATTACGTAGCCCACAAGGGACAAGCCCACGGACTGCTTGCTGGCGGCGGCCGACATCATGACCATGCCGACGATGGTCAAAATAAACGAGCCAAAGACCAGCGGCAAGGCGGCGCCGCTCATCATCATGCGCGCAAACGACATGGTGCTCGTAAAGTAGGCGCCGGCGCCCATGGCGCAAAAGCCCAAGAAGATCAGGGCAGACATGGCGAGATTGTACGCGCGCGGCGACATCTCCTTGGCGCGGCTTGCGCCGGTCTCGACGGGGCCGTTCTGATAGCCCTGGATATCGTTCATAGGTTCGTCCTTTCAAAAAGCGCCACAAATAACGGCGCAGTAGCTGACAAGATTCCTGTCATTGTACCCGAATGCCGTACGTCCTTACCCACGGCGCTCGCCCTCGAGCGTACGGTCGAATGCCCACACCCACCAACGCATCAGATGGGCCTGCGAGCCATCTGGTCGTTCGCGCGTCTGGTCCTCCAGATACAACTCGGTCGCATGACCGCCAAAACGGACCCTATAGGTTGCCGTACGAATGCCGTGAACCGTCAGGCCAAACCCAGTGGTCGAGACAATCTCGTCAATCGTAAAGCAACGACCGTCGACCCAGCAGACGGTGACCGGCACAACCTGTCCGCCCGCGAGGATGCGAGCCACGACGTCCACATACTGCTTGTGCACGCGTCGAGTTTTGCCATCTGTCTGTCGATATTCCATGCCCCCTATTATCGAACGCATGTTTGCATGTTGTAAAGCGAACAGACTGTGGTTTTTGGAGTGTCGTAGCAATCGCGCGTGTCCGCATGGCGTGATAGCAAAAAGAACACCCACGGTCAACAGGGCTAATATTCAATTTTAGTGCCAAAAAATTACTTCTCCCATCAGAACTCGGCAAAGAAACCCGCAGGAGGTGATACGATTTATCATGTTTTTGTAACGTGTCTGCAAACTTCGAGAAAGCCCATATATGGACGTAACGTTCTCAACCTTCCTCGGCCAAATTGTGTCGAACCCAGTCCTTGCCGTCACCGTGATCCTCGCGTTGGGCGCCATCTTCGTCAACGGATGGACCGACGCGCCCAACGCCATCGCGACCTGCGTCACTACGCGTTGCATGCCCGCCCGCGCCGCCATTCTCATGAGCGCCGCATTCAACTTCCTCGGCGTGCTCATCATGACGCACTTTAACGCGAGCGTCGCCAATACCATCTCGCATATCGTTGACTTTGGCGGAAACAGCACCATGGCGCTCGCCTGCCTGTGCGCGGCGCTCTTCTCCATCGTCGTCTACGGCGCCACGGCATCGCGTTTTGGCATCCCCACCTCGCAAAGCCACAGCCTTATCGCCGGCCTGACCGGTGCCGCTATCGCCCTCGGCGGCGCGAGCAGCGTCAACGTCCACGAGTGGATGAAGGTCATCTACGGCCTGGCGCTCTCCATCGGCCTGGGCTTTGTCATGGGCTGGGTCCTGTGCAAGCTCGTCTCGATTCTTTTCGCCGCCGCCAACAGGCGACGTGCCAACGTCTTCTTTAAATACGCTCAGATCGCGAGTGCCGCGGCCATGAGCTTCATGCACGGCGCGCAGGATGGACAGAAGTTCATCGGCGTGCTCTTTTTAGGCGTGGCCTTTGCCAGCGGCCAGACGAGCGTCGGCGATGCAGGCATCCCCATCTGGATTATGCTGCTATGCTCGGCCACCATGGGCATCGGCACCAGCGTGGGCGGCGAGCGCATCATCAAGTCCGTTGGCCAGAGCATGGTCAAGCTCGAAAAGTACCAGGGCTTCTCCGCCGACCTGGCGGGCGCCGCGAACCTGCTGCTTGCCACCCTTACCGGCATCCCCGTGTCCTCCACGCACATCAAGACCTGCGCCATCATGGGCGTCGGTGCCGTCAAACGCCTCTCGGCCATCAACTTCGGCGTCGTCAAGGACATGATGTTCACCTGGTTCTTCACCTTCCCCGCCTGCGGACTCATCAGCTTTGTCATGGCCAAGCTGTTCATGATGTTCATCTAGTCAAACCGAACGTCCATCCGGACCGTAACACCTCGCCCACCCGTCTTCGCCTCGAAAGGACCCACTCATGGCAAAGAAACCCGATTCGTTCTACTTTGACAACTACGTCGCCTGCGCCGACCTCGCCGTCCAGGCCGCCGAGCTGCTTACCAAGATTTTCGAGAACTTCGATCCCGCAAAGATTCACGATATGCTCGACAAGATGCATGCGATCGAGCATGCGGCCGACAAGAAGCACCATGAGCTTGAGGACGCCCTGCTCACCGCCTTTATCACCCCGCTTGAGCGCGAGGATCTGGACCTGATGAGCTGCTCGCTCGACACCGTGCTCGACCGCATCGAGGGCGTCGTGCAGCGCGTCTACTTCACCAACATCCAGAGCATCCATCCCGATGCCATCGTGATCGCCCACAAGGTGACCGACGCCTGCTGCGCCATGAAGGACCTTATGGTCGAGCTTCCCAACTACCGCAAGTCCAAGACTCTGCGCGAACTCGTCATCCAGATCAACACCATCGAGTCCGAGGCTGACGAGCTCTATATCAACGCCATGCGTAACCTGCACGTTAACGGCAAGGACCCGCTCGAGGTCATCGCCTGGCGTGACGTCTACGCATTCCTGGAGTACTGTGCCGACTGCTGCGAGAATGTGGCCGATGTCGTGGATTCGATTGTCATGAAGAACAGTTAATTGGGGGTACATGTCCCACCGGTCGCGGGCCCGGCCACTAATAACCTTTTTCACTCCGGCTGCAAGCAGAGTCGTTCAAAAGGTTATTAGTGGCCGGGCCCGCTCCCTTATGCACCACCATTGGGAACTTTGGCTGATAGGTTTAGCGCAATGGGGGTTTGGCTGAAGGGACCTTTGGTACTCGTTCGGACACTTTGGCCCTTGATGAGCGTTTGGCTGATTGCTGCTTGGGGGTGCGGACAGAAAGTTGGACCGCGGGGCGGTCCGG
>NZ_QRHM01000026.1:0-28414 GCF_003470325.1 Collinsella sp. AM24-1
CTGAGTCCTGAGGCTGTTGCAATGAAGATGAGAATCAAGGCCGAAGTCTCCGCTTAGATTTCGTTATGAATTAGCGGTGAACCCCGCAGGGTTTCCGCTATACTCAATTCCCGCGGGCGATTGGCGCAACGGTTAGCGCAGGTGCTTTACACGCACAAGGCTGGGGGTTCGAATCCCTCATCGCCCACCACTTGATTGAAAAGGCTCCCAGCGATGGGGGCCTTTCTTTTTTGCACACGGCCTATCCCAGCCATGGTAAATCGATAGCAAAACGGGTTCCAGTTCGCCCAATCGTGCGCCAAACGGCACGTGACAGTCTGGAACCCGCTTCAAACTGCTATGCCTGATGGCGCTAAGCTAAAACACCCGCCAGGATCTCGATCAGACCATCCACGTCGGCTTCCTCGCACACGAGCGGCGGCAGGAAGCGCAGTGTATGTGCACCTGTAGCGTTAATCACCGCACCAGCCACCAATGCGCGAGCCACAACGTCGTGCGCATCACCCGCAGCATCGTCCAAATCACAGCCGAGCATTAGGCCGCGACCACGCACCTCGGTAACATGCGGCAGCTTGGCGAGCCTTGCCTCCATATAGGCACCCACCTTGGCGGCATGGTCTGCGTAGTCACCGCGCACAAGCGCGGAGAGCGTCGCGGCACACGCCGCGATGGCCAAGCAGCTGCCGCCGAAGGTCGAACCATGGTCGCCGGGCTTAAAGATGTCAGCGATTTCCTTCTTTGCCACCACGGCACCCATGGGCACGCCGTCGGCGATGCCCTTGGCAAGACTCATGATATCGGGCTCCACACCATAAGTCTGGAAGGCGAACGGCTTGCCGGAGCGGAAAATACCACACTGGACCTCATCGGCGATAAGCACGGCACCCACCTCGTGTGCCAAGTCGCGCGCCGCAGCCATAAACTCCTCGGTCATGGGATGCACACCGCTTTCGCCCTGGATCGGCTCGAGCATCACAGCGCAAATCTCGCTTCCTAACTGCTTAAAAATTGCACGCAGTTCATCTACATCGTTGGGTGTGCATGCCACAAAGCCACCCGGCAGCGGGCGGAAACTATCCTGCAGCCAATCCTGCATGGTCGCGGCAATGGTCTCGAGCGTACGACCATGAAATCCGCCGCGCATACACACGATGGTGTTGCCACCGTTGCCGGCACGTTTGGCGTACAGACGCGCGAGCTTCATAGAGCCCTCGTTGGCCTCGGCACCGGAATTGGCAAAGAACGTCTCCCACACCTGTTCGCCCGCAGTCGGAGCGCCAAGCGCCGCCGCCGTGGTCTCGTCGCCAGCGGCAATCGCGTCGGCAAGCACGCGCGCACCGTCCGCATCGTCGTTGGCGAGCTTAGACAGCAACGCCGCGACCTGGCCGCGCTGCTCAATGTAGAAGTAGTTGGAGACATGCAGGAGCTTTTTGGCCTGGGCCTCGAGCGCCGAGAGCACCGCCGGATTGCCGTGGCCTAGGCTGCATACGCCAATACCTGCAAGAAAATCGAGATATTCGCGACCATCGTCGCCGGTGAGCTTCATGCCGTGACCCTCGACAAACTCGACCGGCGAGCGGCCAAAGGTTTGCATCACGTAGTGGGATTCGAGCGATTGTTGAGCTGCAAGTGACATGAGATGCCTTTCGTTAAGCGCCAGGTGGCGCGGACTGTGGGTGTAACGGTGTGACGATTTCTAACCAGCTAGACCGTCTGGAGCTTCTCGACCTCGTCGAGGTTTTCGGCCAGGCGCGCCGCAAAGGTCGAAAGCGGGTGCGGGTGCGTATCAAATTCGTAGGCCGTCTCGGTAGAGTGGATCACGGTGCCGACGCCGGCATCGGTCAGCAGCTCCAGGAGCAGCGAATGCGGCGTGGTACCGTTAATGATGTGAGCGCGAAATACGCCGCCGGTAAGTGCATCGACGGCCGCGCGCAGTTTGGGAATCATGCCCTTATCGACCTCGCCACCGTAGAGCATCTCATTAACCTCGTCGAGCGTTAGGTTGGAGATGAGCGAGTCTTTATCGCTAAAGTCCTTGTACAGGCCGTCGACGTCGGTCAAAAAGATTGCCTTGTGCGCGTGGAGCGCCGCCGCAACGGCACCGGCGGCGGTGTCGGCGTTGATATTGAAGAAGCCACCGTCCTCCCCCGCCGCGACGGTAGCGATGACGGGAATATACTCGCTATCGAGCAAGTTCTCGATGTAGTCGGTGTTGACGTGCGTCACTTTGCCCACGCGTCCGAGCTCGGGGTCGAGCGGCTCGGCGATGAGCGTGCCGGCGTCGCTGCCCGATACGCCCACGGCCAAGTTACCGTGGTGGTTGATTGCCGCCACCAGCTCTTGGTTAACCTTGCCGCCCAGCACCTCGCGCACGATATCCATGGTTGCCGGCGTGGTCACGCGCTGACCGTTCTTAAACTCGACGGGCATATCGTAATGGCTCAGCGCCTCGTTGATGGCTTTACCGCCGCCATGCACGATGACGGGGCGCATGCCGATAATCTTGAGCAAAACGATGTCGCTCATCACGTCGCAACGCAGTTGCTCGTCTACCATGGCGGCCCCGCCATACTTGATAACGACCGTCTTGCCGGTCAGGTTTTTAATCCACGGCAGCGCTTCGAACAGCAGCTGCGCAGTTGCTTCGTTGGATTCGCTCGAACGATAATCGCGTGCGAATTTCATAATCTGCCTCGTCTTTCGTATCGTTATCGCGCTGTGCTCCGCTGCCTGCAATCGCGGCGAGATGCGCAGCGTGCCTGGAGTCTAGGAGCGGTAGTCACCATTGATTGAGATGTACTCGTGCGTGAGGTCACAGGTCCACACGGTCGTTGCCGCGTCGCCTGCGCCCAGGTCGGCCGAAATCACGATCTCGGGCGCCTCAAAACGTCGCAGGGCCTCGTCCTCGTCAAAAGGAACAGTCAGGCCATCGCGGCAGACGGGCATGCCCATCATGTCGATGGAAACGTCTTCCTGATTAAACGTTACGCCGCACTTGCCGAGCGCCATGGCAACGCGACCCCAATTGCAGTCGTGGCCAGCGATGCAGGTCTTGACGAGCGGCGAGTTGGCGACGGCACGGGCGGCGATATCGGCTTCCTCGTCGTTGGCGGCGCCGGTGACGTTAACCGTCACGAGCTTTGACGCACCCTCGCCATCGGCCGCGATGTTACGCGCCAGGCTCTCGCACACCTCGTGCACGGCAAAGGCCAATTCGTCAAAGGCGTCAGTGCCCTCGACGATGCCCTCGGCATCCGCGGCGGCAGCGCCAGAAGCCAGCATGATACAGGTGTCGTTGGTCGAGGTATCGGAATCGACCGTCACTTTATTAAAGGTCTGTTTAACGGTCGAGAGCAGTAGGGTGTGGAGCGCCGCCGACTCGACGGGGGCATCGGTAGTAATGACCGCGATCATGGTGGCCATATTGGGCATGATCATGCCCGATCCCTTGCACATGCCGCCCACCGTATAAGCGTTGCCCACATGGCCCACAGCCTCACTGCGGTAGCGAACGGCATACTCCTTGGAATGCGTATCGGTCGTCATGATGGCACGGGCTGCATCGGCGCCGCCATGGGCAGAGAGTGCCTCGTAGGCGGACGGAATTGCCGTCTCAAACGTGTCGATCGGCAGAATCTGTCCGATCACGCCCGTGGAGGCAACTAAAATCTGTTGGGGTTCACAGCCAATGACCTGCGAGGCGATATTGCACGTCTCGCGCGCACAGGCAAGGCCGGTCTCGCCCGTGGCGGCGTTCGCGTTGCCAGAGTTGATTGAAACACCGGCGATGATGCCATAGCCCTTGTCCGTACCGCCCAGGTTGGCACGGCTCACCTGCACGGGCGCCGCACAAAAGCGGTTGGTCGTAAACACGCCGGCCCCGGGACAGGGTTTATCGGGCACAACGAGCGCGTAATCCAGGCGCTCGGGATTCTTGCGGAATCCGGCATGGATGCCCGCCGCCTTAAAGCCGGCTGCCGCCGTTACGCCGCCCTCTACGGCACGAATCTTGATATCGAACTGCTCAGCATTCATCGTCTTTACGACTCCTTATGTCAAACAAAAAATGGGCATCGGTTGGTGCGCCATGCCAGCCACAATCATGAGACCAGCTTAAAAGTGGCGCCAAACTCGATACCCGACTACCAAATCGTTAACAATCGAATGTGCTACACCGGGCACGCCACTGTAGGCAAGCCTCGTCGCTCGTCAAAGCCAAAGACGATATTGGCGCACTGGACTGCTTGGCCCGCAGCGCCCTTGCACAGATTGTCGATGGCGCCCGTCGCCACCAGCACGCCCGCGCGCTTGTTGAGCGCGAGGCCAATCTGGGCAGCGTTGGTGCCGACGACCGAAGCCGTCTTGGGCTGCTGGCCGGCATCGAGCACGCGCACAAAGGTGCGACCGGCGTAGAACTGCTTGTAATGGTCGACGACATCCTCAAGAGCCAGCGTGTCGAGAGCCTGCGGCGCGAGCGGCAGCGTCACCGTGGAGAGCAGACCGCGCTTGAGCGGTGCCAGGTGCGGGGTAAAGACGACGCGATCGGTCAGGCCAAGGATTTGCTCAATCTCGGGCGTGTGGCGATGCTTGCCCACGCCGTAGGCCTCCAAGTTCTCGTCGGCGCTGCAAAAATGGGTGCGGGCGTTGCAGGACTTACCGGCGCCCGTCACGCCGCTAATGGCATCGACAATCACGGGACCGTTCTCGGCCACCCAGCCCGCGCGCACGGCGGGCGCGGCGGCAAGGCTCGTTGCGGTGGGATAGCAACCGGCGCAGGCGACCAGCACGGGTTTGCCGTCGGCATGGTCGGATGCGGCGGTCTCCAAGTCCTGGCAGAACAGCTCGGGCAGACCGAAGGCACGGGTCTTGAGCAGCTCGGGGCTCGTATGCTCGGCGGCATACCAAGCCTCAAAAACGGACGCGTCGTTCAGACGGTAGTCGGCCGAAAGATCAAAGCAGGAGACGCCCGATGCAAGCAGCGCGGGCACCTGTGCCATGGCAGCCGTGTGCGGCACGGCCAAAAAGACCGCGTCGCAGTTCTTGAGCTCGGGGGCATCATGCGTCGTAAAGACAAGATCGCTTACGCCGGTGAAGCTCGGGTACACCGCAGACAACGGCTGGCCGGCATCGGCGTTGGACGTAATGGCAGCAAGTTCAAACTCGGGATGACCGAGGACGAGGCGAATGAGCTCGGCTCCGGCATATCCAGCCGCGCCGACGATTCCAACCTTCAAAGACATATCAGACTCCTTGTCTGCGATTTATGCACCGATGCGCATTTCGCAGCGGTCGTTATGAAGTGGGTTGAAACTTTAGCACCAAAAGATGCATGACTACGTAAATGGCTTGCATATTCATGCATTGAAACATTCCCGACACATTCGCTTGAAGGAATTGACAAATGGAGCGGGCCCCGTATTGACCGGCGCTCCTAACGGCGCCGGGCAATACGGGGCCCGCCCATGCGAAAACCAAGTTGTTAGGATGAGCCAGCTGGCTAGAGCTCGACCGGCACCCATTCGTCGTGATTGCAGATAAAAGCCTCGGGATCCTCGACGCTAAAGAAGACGAGCGTGGGGTCGTTAGGCCCCTCATAGTGCTCGCCCAGGTGCTCTAGATGCTTCCACCCGGCTTCGCGCATTTCGCCTAAAGCCCGGTCATCCAAGCCGGCACGCCCGCGCAAGATGAGCCAGCCATGGCCCGGCCACCAACTCGTGGCCTCAAAGCGCTGGTTTTGCAGCAGCTCTTGCCACACATCTTTGGTGCGCGCTGTTACAAACCACAGCTTGCCATCCTGGATCTGAGCAAACGAAAATGGACGTACATGTGGCTGCCCGTCCACGCTCGTCGCCAAGTACCACGCCGGCACCGACGTCAGATACTCCAAAACCGTATTCAATCCGTCCATGCGTCCTCCTGCCACTAGCCAATTTGGAACGGGTAGTTAATTTGAGACGCGCTAGAGCTCCAGATGCTCTTCGCTGCCGTCGATATCGCAGAAGCGGGCGGCAATGTTGCGGACCGAAAAGAAAGCAAGGCGGCCGTCGTTGGCGCTCTCGTGTTCCTCGCCGATGCCCACCATGTGCTTAAAACCCGCTTGACGCACCTTGTCGCTCGCAACTGCGTCGTCCTCAAGTGCGGCCTCGCCGGTCAACACGATCCAGCACTCCCCCGGCTTCCAGCCCGAGAGTTCAAACTTGGGATTCGCACTCAGCTCCGCCCACACATCCTTGTCGCGCGATGTGCAAAACCACAGCTTACCGTCATCGACCATGGCAAATGAAAACGGCCTCACGCGAGGCTGATACCCGTCGGCCACATCGGTCGTGGCCAGATACCACGCCGGAATGCGCCTGAGATACGAACAGGCGCGCTCAAGCTGAGCCGTGCGGTCGTTGTCGGTCATAGGGACCCCTTTCTTGCGCTCGAATCGCGCCTAAACAAGTTGAAGATTGATGACGATGACGCAGATGAGCAGCAACGCCGTCACCACCGCCGCCAACGCATCGCTGCGGCCAAATGCAAGCGCATGCAAACGTGCGCGGCCCTGCTCGCCATGATAGCAACGGGCATCCATGGCGGCCGAAAGCGTCTCGGCATGACGGAACACGCCCGTGAACAGCGGAATCGCCACACTGCCGAGCATACGCACGCCGCCGAGCGGACCGCACGTCACGCGCGCGCCGCGGCTTGCCTGCGCGTCCGCCGTCTGCTTCATCTCGGTGGCGAACTGCGGCATAAAGCGCAACGCGATACCCATGATCATGCCGAGCTCATGCGCAGGGAGCCCCACGCGCGCAAACGGTGCGAGCAGACGCTCAAAGCCCGCGGTGAGGTCGAGCGTGGGCGTGGTGAGCGTAATGGCGCTCATGCCGGCCATCATCAGGGTCAGGCGGCACGCCATAAAGGCGGCAGAACGCAGCGAGCCCTCGCTTATCTGCAGAAAGCAGAGCTGCCACAGGATGCGCCCGCTCTGGTCGGAAAACAGGTTGAGCACTGCGACCACCACGACAATCGCCAGCAATGGTGCCATCGATGATAGGACCCGGCGCAACGGCACCCGGGACACGGCATAGATCAGGACAACGAAGATTGCGACCGGGGCCAGTCCGCGGAAGCTGCTGACTGTGAGCGTCGTGATCAGAAACACAAAGCCCAAGAGCAACTTAGTTCGCGGGTCTAGGCGGTGGATCGCACTATCGCCGGGATAGTAGCTGCCAAACGAAAACGCCTCCATTAGCAGCCCTCCTCTCGCGCGACCGTCTTGGATTTAGCAATGTCCGCGACGTTAGAAGGACCGCCCGAGCGACCGATTAGCAGGTCCACCAACTCGTCTGCCAGCGACTCAACCGTATAGAGGCCGTCAAAGCGCAGCGGCACGCCTGCCTTCGCGAGCGCCAGCGCCATGCGCTGGGCGGCGGGAACACCCAAGCCGATTGATTTAAGCTCATCCGCATGCGCAAAAACCTGAGCGGGCGTTCCCTCGGCAAACACCGCGCCCTCGTTCATCACAACGATACGGTCACAACAATTTGCCAGGTCATCCATGCTGTGCGAAACCATGACAACGGTCAGGCCTTCGTCATGTAAACGGCCAATGAGCTCCAGGAAATCCCTGCGGGCAGCCGGATCGAGGCCTGCCATGGGCTCGTCGAGCGCCAGCACCTCAGGTTCCATGGCGAGCACGCCGGCAAACGCCACGCGACGCTGCTGGCCGCCCGAAAGCTCAAAGGGGCTCTTGTCGCCGACCGTGGAAAGATCGAGGCCCACGCGCGAGAGCGATGACTCGACACGACGGTCGACTTCATCTTGCGGCAAGCCAAGGTTGTGCGGACCAAACGCCACGTCCTGCGCCACGGTTTCGGCAAACAGCTGACGCTCAGGATACTGAAACACCACGCCGACCTTGGCCTTAACCGCAGCGGCGTCTTTCTTGTTTGATAGGTCGAGCCCCAGCGCGCAAATGCTTCCCTCCTGCGGACGGATCAGCCCGTTGAGATGCTGGACCAGAGTCGATTTACCCGAGCCGGTATGGCCTGCTAGCCCCAGGAACTCGCCGCGACGCACCGTCAGCGATACATCGCGCAGCGCCCACGGACTGCTGGGGTCGTTTCCCCAGAGAGCCTGTTTGCTCGATTTGCCCGCAGTGGCCGAGCGCTTATGCCAGCGGCGGCGCTCGCGCGGACTGAGCGAATAACTGTACGAAACATGGGATAGCTCTATGACGGGCTCCGACGCGTTGCCCTCGTTGTCTACCGGAACAGTGCCGTCAGCGATTTCCAACTGGGATGCGGAAGACTGCCCCGCGGTGCCTGCCCCACTTCGCTCGGCATAAGTCTGCGCAATCTCGGCGACCATATCCGCCTCACGTACCTGCGCGCAAACGGGCACGCCCTTCGCACGAAGTGTCCTACCTAAGCAGCACGACGCCGGCATATCCAGGTTGAGCTGAGCGAGTTCATTCGCCCGCGTCAGAATCTCCTCGGGCGTACCCAGCATGGCAACATGCCCCGCCCGAAACACCGCGACACGATCGGCCTCGGCGGCCTCTTCCATAAAGTGCGTAATCATCACGATGGTCATGCCGCGATCGTGCAACGCGCGGCAAGCCTTCATGAGGGCCTTGCGCCCACGCGGATCAAGCATCGAGGAAGCCTCGTCCAATATGAGCACGCGCGGTTCCATGGCAAGCACGCCGGCAAGCGCCACGCGCTGCTTTTGGCCGCCCGAAAGCGCATGGGTCTCGTGGTGCTCAAAGCCCACCAGGCCCACGCCCTTCAGCGCCTCGCGTACGCGCTGCGCAATTTGCGCCGATGGCACGCCTAGGTTTTCGGGACCAAACGCAATGTCATCTTCGACAAGCGTTGCCACCAGCTGGTCGTCGGGATTCTGGAATACCATGCCCGCGGTCGAACGAATGTCGTAGACCAGCTCGGGGTCGGACGCATCCATGCCGTTGATGCGTACCGTGCCCGCATCGGGCTGCAACAGCGCATTCAGATGCTTGGCAAACGTCGACTTGCCCGACCCATTGCCACCGAGGATGCAGAAAAACTCCCCGTCCTCGATGTTCAGATCGACGCCGTCGAGCGCCGGTGCGGCACCGTCATAACTAAAGGAAACGCCCCGACACTCAATCATGCGCGGCCTTTGACCTGGTCCTTTTTAGGCGTGATGAGGTTGGAAACCGCCTTGTACACCGCAAGCGTCAATACCGAGTTAAGCACGGTCTTGATAAGGTTGAACGGCAGCACGGCAGGAATCATGAGCGGGGCGATCACATCGACCGAGCCATACCAGAACCATACGCCAATGGTAAGGTTTGCGACCATAGACAACGCCGTAGCGGCAATAACGCCGAGCACCAGGCCAATCACGGCACCCTTATAGGTATGCATCTTCTGGTAGACGATAGCCGCGGGCAGAATGTAGCCCAGCGTGGCAACCAGATTCATAAGCGCGCCGACCCAGTCACCCGTAGTGAGCGCATGGATAACGATCGCCATGGCGGCAACAGCAGTACCGGCACCGGGGCCATACGCAAACCCGCACACCATCGCCGGCACCAGCGACGGGTCATACGTCAAAAACGGTGCCGAGGGAAGGATGGGCAGCTGCACATACATAAACAGCGCTCCCAAGGCGCACATCAACGCCATGGTAACGAGCTGTTTGGTGCTCCACCTATTCGTGTTCTCAAAATGGATATGCTGCGACTGTTCAGACATTAAGATCACCTGCCTCTTTCATCCGGACTCTAACCGTTGGCACTGGGATCTCACCAGTTCAGCCGGCATGCGAACCAACACACGCACGGGTCGCGGACTCATCGGCTCGGTCGCAGACGCCTCGCCTGCTCCACGGCGCCCCTTTGGCACCGCCCGATTTACCGCCAGTGGGGAATTCCACCCCGCCCTGAAACAGCAATTGCAAGTGTAGCACGAGGGAAGAGAGGTACAAGTACGCCAGGGGTAATTTCTGGCGAGGGCCAGTTGCCGCAACAACCACGTTCCCCACCCATCCCAAAGTAACGCGCCTTTCGCGCAAAGCGCGAAACAGCGAAGGGACACGTACTCCTATCGACCACGTCCTTCTACGCCCGCCGACCTCAAGGCCGTAAACGCAGGGAATCCGGGGGCGGGACGGGGACTTCTCTCCGGAATATTCCGCAGGACGCAAAGAGGCTCCGCAGCGCGAAGCGCGATGCGGAGCCTCTTTGCATGTCCGAGGACGTTCCGGAGAGAAGTCCCCGTCCCGCCCCCGGATTCCCGGTGGGAGTTCTAGACCTTGTCGGCCTTAGTACATACCGCCGCCCTGCTGACCAGCGGTGGCAGCAGCGATAGCGTCCTCAAGCTGAGTGTTCTTGGGCACATCGGAGACGGTGGCCTCGGTGATGAGAATCAGGCTGGCAACAGAAGCAGCGTTCTGCAGGGTGACGCGGCTGACCTTGACGGGGTCGAGGACGCCCATCTCGATCATGTCGCCCCACTCGCCGTTGGCAGAGTTGAGACCCTGGCCGGCGGGCAGCTCGGCAACCTTGTCGACCACGACGGCGCCCTCAAAGCCAGCGTTCTTGGCGATGGTAGCAACCGGAGCAGTCAGAGCCTTCTTGACGATGTCGACACCGATCTTCTCCTCGGGGTCGTCAATCTCGACAGCATCGAGCGCAGGAGCAGCGTCCATGAAGGCGACGCCGCCACCGGCGACGATACCCTCCTCGACAGCAGCGCGAGTAGCCTGCAGGGCGTCCTCGACGCGATGCTTGATCTCCTTGAGCTCGGACTCGGTAGCAGCGCCGACCTTGATGACGGCAACGCCACCGGAGAGCTTGGCCAGGCGCTCCTGGAGCTTCTCACGGTCGAAGTCAGAGGTGGTGTTCTCCATCTCACCCTTGATCTGAGCGATACGAGCGTCGATGGCCTCCTTGGAGCCAGCGCCGCCGACGACGACGGTATTGTCCTTGGAGATGGTGACGGACTTAGCGGTACCGAGCATATCGGCGGTGATGTCAGCGACCTTCACGCCCAGCTCGTCCAGGGCAGCCTGGCCGCCGGTGAGGACGGCGATGTCCTCGAGGATGCGCTTGCGGCGATCGCCGTAGCCCGGAGCCTTGACGGCGCAGACGTTGAGGGCGCCACGGATCTTGTTGAGAACCAGGGTAGGCAGAGCCTCGCCGTCGATGTCCTCAGCGATGATGAGCAGGCCACGGCCAGCGCGCTGGACAGCCTCGAGAACGGGCATAATGTCCTGAACGCTGGAGATCTTCTGGTCGGTGATGAGGATGTACGGATCCTTCATCACGGCCTCCATGCGGTCGTTATCCGTGACGAAGTAAGCGGAGACATAGCCCTTGTCGAACTGCATGCCCTCGACGGTGTCGATGGTGATGTCGAACGTCTGGGAATCCTCGACGGTGATGACGCCGTCCTTGCCCACGACCTCCATGGCCTCGGCGATCTTCTCGCCGACCTCGGGGTCACCGGCGGAGATGGTACCGACGGAAGCGATCTGCTCCTTGGTCTCGACCGGCTTGGCCTGCTTCTTCATCTCGGCGACGGCGGCGTTAACGGCCTTGTCGATGCCGCGACGGATGGCCAGCGGGTTGGCGCCAGCGGCGACGTTGCGCAGACCGTCGTTGACGATGGCCTGGGCGAGCAGAGTTGCGGTGGTGGTGCCGTCACCCACGGTGTCGTTGGTCTTGGTGGCAACCTCCTTCACCAGCTGAGCGCCCATGTTCTCGATGTTGTCCTCGAGCTCGATCTCCTTGGCGACGGAAACGCCGTCGTTGGTGATGGTCGGGGCACCGAACGTGCGCTGCAGCGCAACGTAGCGACCCTTGGGGCCCATGGTGACGGTAACGGCGTCGGCCAAAGTGTTGACGCCCTTGGCAAGCTTAGCGCGGGCATCGGTGTTGAACGTAATGTTCTTTGCCATGGTAGGTAATCCTCCAAAAGAAATGTGACTCGCGTCGCCGCTTCCGAGTCCTGTGCGGCGGGCGCGTTCAAAGACGAATCAGAGATTCTGACGAGACTAGGCCTCGACGACGGCGTAGATGTCGTCGGCGCGCATCAGCAGATACTTCTCGCCGTCGACCTTGACCTCGTTGCCACCGAACTTACCGTAGATGACAACGTCACCGACCTTGACGTCCATGGGGATGCGCTCACCCTTGTCGTTGACCTTGCCGGCGCCAACGGCAACGATGGTGCCACGCTGCGGCTTCTCCTGAGCGTTGCTGGCGATATACAGACCAGAAGCGGTCTTCTGCTCGGCCTCGTCGGGCTTGACCAGAACACGATCTGCAAGCGGCTTCAAAGACGACATGCTTGTCTCCTCCTTTTTGGGCCGCGCGGTTATACCACGCGAATTAACCCTTTTTGTTTGCGTACGCGTTGAATGGTACCCACGAATGGCGGGTTATACAACACAGAGTCAAAAAATCTTATTTTTTGGCACTTAGATTTTCTGAATGCCGGGGGATAACTTAGCAGTGGCTCCCGTGTGGCTCCGGAGGGGCGGGGCATAAGGTTTCCTGCTCGGGCAGTCCTGCTCGCACGAAGGCCACATTAAGTGGCCTTCGGCTCGTGCGGAACTCGCGATAAACCTTATGCCCCGCCCCTCCGGAGCCACACGGGAGGCAGGTTAACTAATTCGAGCCCGGCATTCAGAAAAGTCAGTGCAGCAAAAAGGCGATGCGGATAGCGACATGGGCATGGTTTTCGTTGCGAGCACGGGTCCCCTGGGGAGCACCGTGCATTTTTGGGAGTTTTCAGCAGGCCGGGACAAATGCATACGCACCGGGCGCATCTAATTAGTCCCACGGTAGCCTTCGACCGGCGATTTGGGTCGGCAGACAGGCCTCGTCGAGACAAACAAGCATGCCTCGCGCCACGTCGGACCCCAAAATGACGTCGATCTCCGCAATGCTACCCGACTGCAGCGGCACCGGCAGAGCTCGCGGTGCTGAATACTCCGTTTTTTGCACGGCACGGGCGGGGGTACATCAGGATCAGGAAGAATATCCCAGCCTTTTTATGCAATCTGTAATGGGAAGTATGCAAAACACCAAGAGGCAGCATTGCTGATGTCCAAATTGAGCGCGCAGGGCAGCGGCGCATCCGCCCTGCGCCCAAATCCATCAGAGCGGGGACGCTCCTAACAAATCCCCACCGGCAAACAAACGCGACTCGAGCGCTATCCCAAAATAGGCTGTCCGAGCCGCGCTTAACGGTACGGCATGAATACTTAGCGCTCGTAAATCAAGTTACCTGCCAGGTAGGTGGCCTGAACTTTTGTGGCCTGGAGGTCTTGGGGGTCAACGGTGAGCGGGTTTTGGTCCAGGACTACCAGATCGGCGTATTTGCCGAGTTCCAGGCTGCCGAGGTTTTGCTCGTCGCCTGCCGCGTAGGCGCTGCCCAGGGTGTAGTTGCGCAGGGCTGTTGCCGCATCGATGCGCTCGCTCGGCAGCCAGCCGCCCTCGGGCCAGTGGCTTTTGGGGTCCTGGCGCGTGATAGCCGTGTAGAGCACGTTCATGCTGGTAACAGCTGTGATGGGGCTGTCGGTACCGAAGGCTTGGCGAATGCCGCGCTGCTTATAGGTTGCGAACGGCCACATGATGCGGCTGCGCTCCAAGCCCAGGTCGCGCTCCGGACCACCCGGGTCGAGCGTGATATGGCAGGGCTGGCTCGAGGCAACCACGTCGAGCTTGCGCAGGCGGTCGATGTCCTCGGGCAAGAGGTTCTCCAGATGCTCAAGCGTGTTATGACCGTGCTGGGGCAGGCCGTACAGGTCGGCCGCTTCCTCGAAGATATCCAGCGCGGCATGAATCGCACCGTCACCAATGACGTGGATGCGCACGGTGTGACCGCGCTCCGCGGCCGCCAGAACCAGTTTGCGCATGCGCTCAGCCGGAACCGTCAGACGGCCCTGGTCGCCCGGGAAGCGCGGATTGGTATAGGGCTCGGTGAGATATGCCGTGTGTTCGCTCGACACGCCATCGAAGAACTGCTTAAAACCAGGCGCCGAGAGCAGCGCGTTGTTCGCGTAGCGGGTCTGCAGTTCTTCTAAGCGCGATTGGTCATCCAGCAGTGTGGGGAATAGATGGGCTCGGATGCCCAGTTTGCCGGCTGCCTGCAGTTTGTCGTAGACGTCGTCGCGGATAAAATCGCAGCCCGGCATGGGCATGAGCGACATATCGCAGATCGAGGTGATGCCCTGCTCGGCCATACGCTTCATCTGGTCGGCGTAAGCGCTCGCGATGCGGTCCTCGCCCAGCCACTCCAGGCAGCGCGGTAGCAGCTGCATGGCAGCCGCCTCGTGAGCAATGCCCGTGAGCTCGCCGTTTGCATCCTTGTCGTAGCTGCCGCCCGCTGGCGGCTCGCTGTCGCGTGTGACGCCGAGCGCCTCGAGTGCGCGGCTGTTGAGCCAAAGCGTATGCCCGTCGCCCGAATACATAACGCAGGGACGATCGGGGAATGCCGCATCGAGCGACGCCTTGGTAGGATGCTCGGGCGGGTCCCAACGGTAGTCGCGCCAGCCCTGCGTCACAACCCAAGCGTCATCGGGCAGGTCCTGGGAAAACTCGAGCGCATGTTGCACCAGCGCCGCCTCGGACGTGCCCATATCCATAAGCATGTACGGCGAGGAACCGACCGAGGTATGGAAGAAGTGCAGATGAGCGTCATGGAAACCGGGGCAGACAAACTGCTCGCCGTAGTCGATAACCGACGTGGCGGCGGGAGCGGCGGCGATCACGTCATCGGGCGCACCGACTGCGACGATACGGTCGCCTGCGATGGCAATCGCCAGCTCGCGGGCGGTATCGATGCCGTCTTGCGCGGTAAAGACGTTCTTGGAGCGGATAATCCGATCGATATGTTGCATGGGCATCCCCATCTCTGGCAGGAAATTCAACACCCCCGAGTGTACTCCCCCGCCCTTGTAACAAAACCCCAAGCGGCAAACGGCAACTTTACCAGCCCTAGCGGCAGGTGGCATACTGGAGAGAGCCTGTACGATTTTGCGATCAACCCAGCAAGGAGCAAATCGACCATGACGAAGACCAAGGCACAGCAGATTATGGCGGCGACCGAGGCTCGCGCGGCTGACGACGTCACCGCAGCCATCAAAGATATCGCTACCGAGTTTGAACCCTATATCATCAAGCAGCGCCGGCACTTCCATAAGCACCCGGAGCTGAGCCTTGCCGAGGAGCGCACGACCTCCGACATCGCCAACCAGCTCGACGCCATGAATATCCCCTATGAGCGTCCCCTTAAGACGGGTCTGGTGGCGACCCTTCGCGGCACCGCGCCCGATGCCTACCGCGAGGACGGCACGCCGCGCCGCCGCATCCTGCTGCGTGCGGATATCGACGCCCTGCCCGTCACCGAGCAGACCGGCGAGGAATTTGCCAGCGTCAACGAGGGCTGCATGCACGCCTGCGGCCACGACTGCCACATCGCCATGATGCTCGGCACGCTGCAGATTCTGCGCCATATGACCGACGACATCCACGGCGAGGTCCGCATCGTCTTCCAGCCCAGCGAGGAAAACGGCCAGGGCGCCAAGCTCATGATCGGCACGGGTGTGCTCGACGGCGTCGATGGCGCCTACGCCGCGCACATCTGGAGTGAGGTCGACGCCGGCACCGTGAGCTGCGAGCCCGGCCCGCGCATGGCCAATACCGACTGGTTCCGCATCGACGTCCGCGGCACCTCATGCCACGGCGCCATGCCCCAGCGCGGCCACGACGCCGTTATGGTTGCCGCCGAGATCGTCAACGCTCTGCAGACCATCGTCTCGCGCGAGATCAGCCCCTATGAGCCGGCTGTCATCACCGTCGGCGAGCTGCACGGCGGCACCGCGCGCAACGTTATCGCCGGCACGGCCTACCTTGCCGGCACGGTGCGCACCTACGGAGATTCGACCCACGAGGAAATGCCGGAGCTTATGCGCCGCATCGTGGAGCATACCGCGGCCGCCTTGGGCGCCGAGGCAGAGCTCACCGACTACACCATCGCCAACTACAAGGTCGAAAACGACGCCGCCTCGAGCGAGCGCTGCCGTCAGGCTGTAATCAAGTGCCTGGGCCCCACCGGTCAAGGCCATTACCGTGGCACGCTTTCGGGCGAGGATTTTTCGGAGTACCTGCGCCGCGTGCCGGGCGTGCTCGCCTTTGTAGGTACGCGCAACCCCAAGATTGGTGCCACGTACGCCCAACATTCCTGCTTCTACAAGATCGACGAGACCGTGCTGGCAAAGGGCTCCATGGTGGCCGCCCAGTATGCTATCGACTTTTTGGCCGAGCCCACGCAAGAGGAGCTCGACGGCCCCACGATCGCCGCGGTTGCCGAGACCAACCCCGACTTGGCCGCCAAGCTGCGCTCTGCCAAGGCAACAGCCGCTGAGGCGCGCGACGCCATGCACGATGCTCGCACCGCTCGCCATGCTGCAATCAAGGGCATCCACGATGCGCGGGCTGCCGCTCGCCACGAGGAGAAGCGCGACGAGTAGCCATCACGCCCACCCATAACAACCTGGCTAGAGCAAAGCGGGGGCGAACGTTATCTCAACGTTCGCCCCCGCTTATGTGTCGACCGCTTTTCTAGCGCGTCCTCCGTCACGACAGGAAAGAGCGAAGGATGGTGAGCCAGCGTGGGGGTTCGAGGTGGATGATGTCGTCGGGGACTCCGGCGGGCGCATGGCCGCCAAAGAGTAGGCCGGCATCTACCGGATTGATGAGGCGCACGATCCATACGGCGATGACCAGCATGCACAACACGGTGACTGCAATGTCGACACCACGCTTTAGTTTGCTCGATGCCACCTCCTCGCGCACGAACGCGAGCACAAACGCAATCGGCACCACCCAAAACAGCGGATGGTAGGCAAAGGCCGCCGCAAAATCGAGACGCAGCGCCGCCAGCCACGCCCTCGTCATGCCGCATCCCGGACAAGGAGCGCCCGTCATCATTCGAAAAATGCAGCCGATATCGAGCAGGTAGAGCGCGAGCCAGGCAACAAAGAGCGCGCCGGTGCAAAAAAGGGCGCGGCGAAGGAGCTCTGCCGTGCCCCTATGTCCCTGGGAGCTGTTCACGCCGCCCTTATTGTTAGGCACGAGCGCCAAGGCGAGTGTTGTAAGCCGTTGCCATGGCATTGGTATTATTGATGATGATGTTCATAGCGAAGATGGGACCAAGGCCGCACAGGAGCGCGCCGAAGATCTGCCACAGAAGAACGGTGGTGCCGTTTTCCTGGAACACCAGGCCGTAGCGAGGAGCGTTGGCCTGCAGGCGGTTGCCAATCTTGTAATACCAGTAGTACGCGTAGAAGCCGCAGGTCACAAACGATAGAAGGATGAATTCCGCCAGACCCGGCGTGTAATCGCCGTCATCCTGACACAACGTGTTGACGTCGCGTGCCAAGCAATACAGGAAGTAGAACGAATAGATACCGCAGGTCACAAGAGAGAGCAGCAGCCAGCCGATCAGGCTGCGGTCAGCCTTAATGGGGCCATAGCCCATCGGAGCGGATGCGGACTGTTGGGCGTATTGACCGGTGTACTGCTGCTGAGGCTGGGGCACGGGCTGAATAGCCTGGGCCGGAGCGGGCTGGGGCTGCGGGGCCGGAGCGGCAGAAGCGGCACCAACGGCGGATCCGCAAACAGGGCAGAATTTGGCATCATCCGAAATGGGAGAACCACAAGTGGGACAGAACATGAGCCTCTCCTTTTCCTAAGGCGTCGCACGCCTTCAAACCTTACACGTCTACGTTCTCAACAATAGCCGCGACGTTGTTGCGCAACATTGACCAATTTCCGAGAAATTTTGCTGCAACCGTTTTCCCAGGCATTTTCTTGCTTTCGCAGTAGAAAAAGGCACCCCGGGCTCAGTTGCCCAGGGCGCCTCGACCGGCTATTCGGTTTGATTGTTTTCGGCAGCAGGATTATCGCCCGGCTCATCCGCCGGCGTGGCAACGGCATCCCAATCGGGCTCCGCAGGCGTCGCCTCGGACGCCGGTGCGGGGACAGGAGCAGGTGCCGGGGCAGGGGCAGGCGCGGGTGCCGGGGCAGGTGCAGGCGCGGGTGCCGGGGCAGGCGCAGCACCAGTGGCTGCCGTGGGATTGAATCCCGCAGGAGCAGGCTTCTTCTCACCCGGGAGCACAAAAGTCAAAACGTCGTCCTTGTCCTCATCGGCCCATTCGCTTGCATAACGTGCAGCCCAATAGCCAACGGCACGGTGCTTGAGCATCTTGCCAAAGACCGTAAGGAACACCGTGACGAATGCAATCAGCACCAGGAACAATACGAGCGTGACACCACCGGCGGTAACAATCGCCTCGATACCCGTGGGGCGATAGTAATAGCCGTACGCGCCAATTCCGGCGATGGCACCAAAGACAGCTGTCAAGATCCACGTAATGGCGTTGGAAACCAGGCCCGTCAAAAACTCGGGAAGGAACGAAGCGCAGAACAGCTTGGTCTTGTTGTGCTTAAACGCCGCCCAGACCTTGTCGAGCGAAAACGCGCTCTCAACGCGCCCGGTCACCGCAAAGTGCATCACGGCAATGTCGGCGAACATCTTAAAGAAGACCCCCAAGACTGCCGTGGCAATCATAGCCAGGACAAGCAGGCCGAGCGAACCGAACAGCGCAGCCTCGAGCGCATAGGAGCCATAGTAGGAGTACGAGCCTGCGGCACCAAGCGCCACGCCCTCCACCAGCGAAAGCACTACACCGATAACGGGAATGGCAGCGATAACCTCGAGCACGACCGAAATAACGCTCGAAAAGACTCCGAGACCAAACGACGTGGAACGCATCAGCGGACGATCCATGCCGTCATCGATCTTAAGCGACAGATCGCGACCCCACTCGATGCCAAAGCCGGAACCGCACACGCTCGCAATGCAAGCTGCCAAAAAGCCGATGGCAGCCGCAATGCCGCCAATAACGGGAATAAACAACACGAGCACCGACACAACGCAAATCAGCGCCGGCAAAAACGCGATTTGGCATACACGCTGAAGCACGCCCGGGGTCTTGGTCATATCCTGGAACGCCTGAACCACACAGCCCTTTGGCGCATTCGCCACGGGCGGTTGCGGAACAAACTGCTGGGGCTGAGGCTGTCCCTGGGGAGCGGGGCCAGCGGCACCGGCATTAGGAGCACCACACACGCCGCAGAACTTGTCGTTATCGCCCATGGGGGCGCCACACTGCGAGCAGAACATAGAATCATCCCTTCGTATCTAGAGCGAATCACCTGGATCGCAAACGATGTCTTTGGCATCATTATCACCCAATGTGAGTTCAAATACTCTTAGATGACGTATTTGCAACGCGCGAGGCGCTTTTCGATTGTTTGATGAATGCGTTCGCGCTAGTTCGTGCCGCGGAAACCCTTGCCGACGATCTCGGAACTGTCGACAATCGTGATAAAGGCACCCGGATCGACCTCGCGCGCATAGCGGCGCAGTTGCACGGCCTCGCGACGGCTCAGCACGCTCATGATCACCGTCACGCACTTGCCCGAGAAGGCACCGTAGCCGCGACTAATGGTCGCCGTACGGTTGAGATGCTTGACGATAAACTCCTCGACCTTAAGGGGCTCGGAACAAATGACCGTGCAGACCTTACGAAGGTGAATGCTCTCGATGGCTTTGTCGACCACAAGCGTCTTGGCAAACAGGCCGAGCACGCAATACAGACCGACACGCGGGCCGTACAAGAAGGCCGCGATGGCCACGATGCCGATATCGACCAGCAGCAGGGCGCGGCCAATCTCGAGCGTCGTGCGGCGCTTGAGGATCATGGCAAGAATGTCCGTGCCACCCGTCGAGGCGCCGATATCAAAGACGATGGCGCTGCCGAGCGCCGGCAGAATCACGGCAAAACACAGGTCGAGCCACATATCGCCCGTCATCGAGACACTGGTCGGGATAAAGAGCTCGAAAAGCGAAACATAGGCGGACAGCGCAAACGAGGCGAAGACGCTCCACAGGATTGCCTTGCGCTCCAAAAAGATAAAGCCCAAAACGACGAGAACCGCGTTGATAATCCACATAAAGACGCCGACGGGCAGGGTCGGGAACAGCGTGGACAGAATAACCGACACGCCCGAGGTGCCGCCAAAAGCAAAGTGATTAGGGGTTTTAAACGCAACGATGGCAAAGGCCGTAAGAATCAGACCCAAATTGAGCTCGGCAAAAAAGCGCGGAAAGCCCGGCTCCTGACTGCGCTTGCGACCAGCGCGCTCGCCCCGCTCGATAACATCGCGATCGACCACGCGCTCCATCGGCACTACGGGAGGACGATGCACCTCCTCGGCAGCACGCGACGCCGCCTCTGCCGCAGCGGCCTCAATCGCCCATGCCTTGCTTTCTGTTTCGTGCTCGTCGGCCATTACGGCAACCCCTCGTTAACAATTTGGAAACAATGCGCCCATTAGAGTAACGCGGAACGTGGGGATTGCAACCCTTAGTTAGACGAGCGGTATGACTATATCGGGAGCGTACAAAAACGGCCGGCCACGCTTTTGCTTGCGCGGTCGGCCGTTTAATGTTTTCGCAGATAAAACCTGCCAAAACAAACCTGTCCCTTTTTGGAAGGTTATTCGTGCTGGCTGGTGCGGTGCTCGTACTCCTCGGGGGTGATGACATCCTCGATGCGCAGGTTGACGCCCGCCACCTCAAGGCCAGTCATCGCGGCAAGGCGCTCGGTGACACGTGCCTTAACATCGTCGAAGATCGCGGGCGCATAGGCGCCGTACTCGATGATGACGGAGATGTTGACGACCACGCGATTATCGTCGGTGACCTCGACCGTCACGCCCTTGGTCAGATTCTCGGCACCAAACTGCTCCTGCACAAAGTGCATGAGGTTACCCTTCATGCCCAGAACGTGCGGAACCTCGCGGGTGGCCATGGCAACGATCTTCTCGATCACGCCGTTGGAATAGGTCAGCGAGTCCTCGGACTCATCCGCTTCCTCGTCGTCCTCATCCGTATCGGACTCGGCCTCGACGAGAGCCTCATCCTCGAGCGTCACATCCTCAGCTTCGGCGACGACCGCCTCGTTCTCCTCGAGCTCGGTATCGGCTACATCGACCTTCGTATTAAAAGCCATGGTTCCTCCTTATGCCTGCCGCGGATGCGACAGTCGAATACATATTAGCGGCCGCTAAACAGACGGCCGAAGAAGTTGACGATCCCGTTCTCGCCGTCGCGAATTTGGCCGATCACAGCGCCGATCAGCACGAAGAATGCAATGACGAGCGTGTCCCACAGGCCCAACGTGAGCACCAACACGGCGAGGATAAAGCCGGCGACGGCGCCGAGCGTGGTGTTGGGATGACGCACAGCATAGCTCCAGACGGCAGCGCCCGTACCCTTGATGAGACCCATAGCCTCGTCAAAATCCGCGGCTGCCGCGTCTTGTAACTCGGTTGCCTCTGCTTTGGAATCAACAGGTTCGCTCGCCGACGTGGCGCTCTGGTCAATCGTCAGGCGCGGCGTACGAGCGGTCTTATCTTGATTGGTATCACTCACCGGAAACCTCCACGGTCTGGACGGTAGTCTTGGACGGCAAAAAACGGACGCGCGCGGTCGTACCCGGCGCGCCGAGCATGGTATCGCAGGCTTCTTCGATGCGCTGCTGCATCGCGGTAGCCAGAGATGCCACGTCCTTATCGTCAAGCGCGATAGCCTCGACCTTAAAACGGACGTGCGAATCGTCGGGGCCTTGGACGCGAGCCTCGACATGCTCGACCATCACGCGGTCGTCGCGCTCGGCAGCAGCCCTGGCACACGAAGAAAGCGCCGCGAGCGTGACCTCGATATTGCGCTCCCCCGCCGGATGCACGCAGGACGGCTCGCGACGAGCAAACATCAGGCGGAAGAAGCTTACCAGTACGCCGATCGCCACAACTCCGCCGCATGCCGTCACGACGATGCGCGGCATGGGGTCGCGCATCAGCAACATAAAGCGATACGTATACGGCCCCCAAAACTGGCAGACAAGCGTACCCAGCGCCACGATGGTGGCGGCAAGATACACGATCGCTAGGGCTCGTTTAAGTACGCGCACGCGGCGCTCCCTTCAAATCTCGGCTCTCGAAATGCAAAACGGTTCGCATCATTATAAAAGAGCCGGGTCCGGTGCTCTACGCACGCGGATCCGGCTCATCTATTCCACGAGGCTTGCATGCTCGCTTCATTATGCCCAGATATGCACGGCTTAACCCGTGCGGGCGCTACTCCTCCTCGAGGGCAGCGATGACCTCGTCGGTCATGTCCATGGTGCTGTAAACATCCTGGACGTCGTCGAGCTCCTCAAGACGGTCGATGAGGCGCTGAACCTTCTTGGCGTCGGCGCCGGAGACCTCGGTCGGGGTGGTCGGGACCATGGTGGTCTCGGAGCCCTTGACCTGGACGCCCTGCTCCTCGAGCGCCTTGGAGACAGCCATGACCTCGTTGGCAGTGGTCCAGACGATCCACTCCTCGCCGGCGTCCTCGTAGTCTTCGCCACCGGCCTCGGCGATGGCCATCATGAACTCATCCTCGTCACCGGCAGCACCGTTGGCGATCATGGTCTCCTTCTTGGCGTTCTCGTCCAGGATCTCCTTGGCGACGACGATCTGGCCCTTGCGCTCAAACTGGAAGGCGACGGAGCCGGAGGTGCCCAGGTTGCCACCAGCGTGAGAGAAGGCGGAACGGACATCAGCGGCAGTACGGTTGCGGTTGTCGGTCAGGCAGTCGACGTAGACGGCGACACCGGCGGGACCGTAGCCCTCGTACACGATGTTCTCGTAGACGGCGGCGTCGGCACCCGAACCAAAAGCCTTGTCGATAGCGGACTTGATCTTGTCCTTAGGCATGGACTGAGCCTTGGCCTTGGCAACGGCAGCGGCGAGGCTGGCGTTGTTCTCGGGCAGCGGGTCACCGCCGAGACGGGCAGCAACGGTGATGTTGCGGCTGAGCTTGGAGAAGAGGGCGGAACGCTTGGCGTCCTGCGCGCCCTTACGATGCTTGGTTGTGGCCCACTTAGAGTGTCCGGACATACGTGTCTCCTATCGGTTTCGACCTAAAGCCCAGCGCAGATGCTCGGGCAATATAAACAAACGTCGTTATGATATACCTACTGGCCTGCGAGATAAACCCCAAAATGAAGGCGTCGTGATGATGCCACCCTTTGGTGCAAAGCAACCTGTCCCCTTTGCACCAAATTAGGACCAGAGGAGGTCGCTGCGGGTGATGGTGGCGCCGATGGCAAAGGGCATGCAGGCGATGACCGGATACAGGTAGCGCATGTAGGTCGAGCCGTTGCACGGACCAATCAGGCACACGGCGAGCACGCCCAACAGCGGCACCCAGATCGCCAGCGCACGCCATGAATGACGACGCAGCAGGTAGACCACCACGGCAATCATGATCCACACATAGGTGGCCGAGCTCATGGTGAGCGAAATAAACGGGATGCGCTGCACCGCCACACGGTACAGATTGATCAGGTGGTCGCACCAGCGCACCACGTTGCTGTCAACCGGATGGAAATCGAAGTACTTGAGGTTGTCGGGACGCGCCATGATCTCGGCACTACGCGCCGTGCTGTAGACCCAGGCATCGCGCGCGCTCGGATAAAAGTAGCCGTAATAGTTATTGATGAGCGCCGAGATATAGCACTCGGGATCCTTTTTGAACATCTGCGCCCAGACCTCAAAATAGGCCTTGATGTCCTCCTGCGAGGCGTACTCGTTAAAGCAGTTCTTGACGGCATCCGACTTATCCGGGTTGTAACGGCGGCCCAGATTCTCGTACTTGAGCACCCGGTCGATCACGGCGCGCTCCTCATCGGTCACCAAGCCGTCGCAAGGAGCCTCCACGATGGCGCCGTCCTCCTTTACCGTGGGGTTGACGCCCGAGTTGAGGCCGTCGTGCTTTTGGACGAAACGAGCCGTCTGTTGGAACGGAATCGAGAGGATTTCGCGCTTGGAACCAGGCGTGATGTCGTGCGCCGGCATAAAGACCTTGGTGAAGTACATATTAGAGGCAAGGCAGAGTGCGAGCACCGCGAGGACGCCAACCCAGCGGAAGCGCGGCGTGGCGCATGAGACCGCGGTGCCCGTCTGCTTAGCCGCACGACGGGCGACATGTACATCCCATGCGCAAAACGCCGCCGCAATCACGCAGGCCGCCAACGGAAAGACCAGACCGCCATTGCGCAAAAACGTGGAACCCATGGCAGCCAGCGCAAGCAACAGCCAGTCGTGGCGCGCAAAGAGCACGGGCCTCTGTTCGCCCGCACGCTCGGCATTGGCATCACGACGGGGCAAGCCACATGCCACGAGCTTGACGGTCTGTACCAGCAGCACCAAAAACGCGTCGGCAAAGAGCACGTCTTTGGTGAGCAACGCCGCGTAGTTAGAGAACATCGGCATAAACGCAAAGAACAGCAGGATCGCACCGCGAACCGGCAGGCTCACGCCCAGTTTGCGCAGCGACGAAATGGAATAGGCCATGCAGGCAGCCGTGATGACAAATTGAGCGCAGGTATAGATGATGAGGCCCGCGTTAGCGCTGTTGAACAGCGAAAGCCCCAGTTGAACGCACGAGCCGATAATGGCCGTGTGCACTACGGGATGATGCCCGTTGAGCAGCACGTTGGGGTTGAGTAGGCGCAGGTAGTCGCTCGTGCCGTTGGGATAGTTGAACCACTGGCGAATCTGCGCACCCGTATCTCCCATAAAAAGGCCGGGCAGCGAAGCGATGAGCGTGGGCGCCCAGGCGATCATAAGCACCAGGAAGGGCCCGGCAAAGGGATGGACCGAGAGCACGGCGTGAGCCACACGCCATATGCGGCCAAAGTGCGCCTCGGAAAACGGGATGCGTCGGGAGCTCAGCCAATCCAGACACTCAAAAGCCAGATAGAAGGCCACGATCGCTAGGAGCATCCAGCCCGCGCCGCCAATCCAGGCGCAGATGATGCGGGCCTTGTCGCCAAGAACAATCTCGGCCGAGTCGGTGAGGTCGTAGCTGCGGCCGAACACCATGCAGATGGCGAAAAACAGCGACGGCAGAATGATCGATGGACGCCAGGTGTCGCCACGGCCAAAGAACACGTAGCGAAACGGCAGCGTGAGCAGGCAGGCAAGCGCAAGCAGCATGACCGCGTCGGTATGGCCGGCAAACGAGAGGAGCACCTCGTAGCACACGTACAGCATGCCCGAGGCTTTGGGGTCAATCGCCAAGACTGCGTTGCTCGACACCGGGGCGGGATCGATGGAAAACGCCGTGGTCGCCAACAGCGCGAGCAGAAATGCGATGAGCGTCTGCTTGGCGGGGTAGCGCTTAAACCAGACGATGCGGGCCGCGTCGCGCGCAGCCGTTGTGGAGAGATCGGAATCCTTCACAGTCCGAAAGCCTTTCTAGAAACCTATCAAACTCAGCAAAACCACCACAAAGGTGCCTGTGTCCCCTTTGTGGTGGTTAGGCGTCGAGGTAGATGCGCTGGGGACGGTTGCGGTGTCGGGCGAAGATGATGAGCGCCAGGCCGGCAATCACGAGCGGCAAACTCAGCAGCTGGCCCATGGTGATAACGCCTCCCAGCAGATAGCCCAGCTGGGCATCGGGCACGCGCACGAACTCAACGAGAAAGCGGACGACGCCGTACCCCATCACGAACACGCCCATAAACGTACCCTGGGGCAGCAGTGGCTTTTTGCGGCTGAGCACCTGCAAAAAACAGAAGAGCACGACGCCCTCAAGAAACGCCTCATAGAGCTGGGAGGGATGGCGCGGCATATCGCCCGCAGTGCCGCCAAAGACCACACCCCAAGGCAGATCGGTCGGCTTACCCCACAGCTCGCCGTTGACGAAATTGGCACAACGGCCCAGGCACAGGGCCAGCGGGGCGCCGATCACGGCAAGGTCGGCGATGGTCCAGGCGTCAAGCTTATACATGCGGCACACGATGATACCGCCCAAGATGCCGCCCACCAGGCCGCCGTGGAAGCTCATGCCGCCCTCGTTGGTGGCAAAGATCTCGAGCGGGTGGGTCCAATAGTAGCCATCGCCGTAAAAGACGACGTAAAACAGGCGCGCGCCGATGATGAGGCCAAAGACCGCGCCGACCACGACGCTCGTCAGGTCATCGATCGTAATGCTAAAGCCCCAACGACGCTGCGTGCGGTACATAACGACCGCCGTGAGCAGGGCGCCGACCACGTAGGCCAGGCCGTACCAGTAGATAGTGATGGGGCCCGCCGAGATCGCGACGGGATCAAGCATATGGTAGAGGTCGTTGAGCATATCGATCCCCTGCTCCCTACATACAAATGCGGCCGCGGGCCTTACGCTCGCAGCCGCACATTTGGACGTAACGTCTATGCGGAGCGTACCGTCCGCAGCTTTCGCGTCTTAGAACGGCGCGTACTCGTCGTACAGGTCCTCGGCCTCGCCGGAAGCATTGACCTGCTCAACGCGGGTAACGCCGGGCACATGCTCCTTCAGGATGCGCTCGATACCCATGGAAAGGGTTAGCGAGCTCATGGGGCAGCCGGCGCAGGCGCCCTGCAGCTCCAGCTTGACAACACCCTCGTCGTCGACGCCCACATACTCCATATCGCCGCCATCGGCCTGCAGGTTGGGGCGAATCTCTTCAAGAACCTTCTTAAGCAGCTCTTCGTTAACAGCCACAGGGGCTCCTTTCTCACAATAACGCGGGCACGCCCGCGGACAGGGGCTATGTTACTACAGCCATGTACCCGCTTAGGCGCCAGCCATGCGTGCGGACACGACTTTCACGAGCAGTCAATTTGGGACGGGGCTCTTTTGGCTGTTTTGCCGCCAGCTGGCGTTGGCACGCGCTACTGCCGAGCCTGTCCCCCGGTACCAATCTGGACATCGACGATGACCTGGCGGTAGCTGATGCCGCAGGAGTCGAGAATGCGGCGGCTGATACGGCCGTCATCGGTGTCGGCATACTTATTGTCCAGGTAGACGACCTCGCCCACGCCCACCTGCGCCAGGATCTTGGCGCAGTCATGGCACGGGAACAGCGTGACGTAAACCGTGGAACCCTCGAGGTCCTTGAGCGAGCCACGGTAGTTGAGCACGGCGTTGGCCTCGGCATGGACCACGTAGTTGTGCTTGTCCTGCAGCGGGTCATCGCTCGTACCCCACGGGAAAAAGTCGTCGTTGAGCGCCGAGGGCGTGCCGTTGTAACCCACCGAAAGGATGCGGTGGTTGGTGCTGGCGATGCACGCTCCCACCTGCGTGTTGGGGTCCTTGCTGCGGCGCTGCGCGGCGATGGCCACGCTCATAAAGAACTCGTCCCAGCTAATAACGTCGCGGCGCTTGCCCGACGCGGTTTGATGAAGATCGTCCGACATGGCAGACACCTCCGCAATCGCAATAGTTTGGCCCATTGTAGCAGGTGAAAGGTAGGGGCGCTTATCCCACCAGCCCCTCGCCCTACGCGCGGCGGGGCTTTTGGTTGATGCGGTAGAGCTCGGCGAGACCCCGCAACGTCAGCGCGTCGTCTACCGTCAGGCTATGGCCGACCAGCGCCGCAAGTGCCTCGGCATCGTCGCCGGTAATGACGATGGGCACATCGCCCTCCCCCGCGGCCTTGGTCGCGCGCATCTCGGCAAGCACCATGTCGAGCATTCCGTCGATGCGGGCTACCTCGCCCAAAACCACACCCGAGCGCATGGCCTCACGCGTGTTGCGTCCGATGACGTGCGTTGGCGCCGAGGGCTCAACCTGGGGTAGGCGCGCTGCTGCCGCCGAAAGCGAACGGGCGCCGAGGGCCAGGCCTGGCGCGATAACGCCGCCCACAAAGGTACCGTGCACGTCGATGACCTCGATATTGGTCGTCGTGCCCAGGTCAATCACGATGCACGGCGAGCCGTAGACGGCGCGGGCCGCCACGGCATCGGCGATGCGGTCGGGGCCGATCTCGGCCGGATCGTCGTAGTGCACGGGTATGCCGGTCTTAAGTCCCGGCCCCACGGTGAGCACGCGCCCCGTGCAGGTGCGGGAAAGTGCCGCCTTCCACGGGCGCTCGAGCGCCGGGACTACACAGCTCAGCACGGCCGCGGCGGGTGCAAGCACCCCGGGCACACCTGCATCGGCGGCGAGCGCGCCCATGACCTGCACAAGTCGCATGCGCGCTTCGTCGGCCGTAATGCTCGACGGCGTCGTGATCTCGCATGTCGCAAGCGGACATTCCTGCGCCGCGGCCGAATCCTCTGCAAACAGGCCAAAGCGAATGAACGTGTTGCCCACGTCGACCGTCAATATATATGCGCACCCATTAAGCATCGTCGGCGCTCCTTTCGTCTGCCCAGCAGTATATCCCGATGATTATTCTGGGACGGGGATTTAAAAATCATTGCGTACCTGATGATTTTTAA
>NZ_QRHM01000027.1:0-25079 GCF_003470325.1 Collinsella sp. AM24-1
GCTGTTGCAATGAAGATGAGAATCAAGGCGAAAAACTCTTTTCAAAATTCTTGAAAATTGGGGCTTGCATCGCGTGGCGTTCCTTGCAATAATAGTCGAGCGCGAAGCGCACAGGACACGGTGGGTGTAGCTCAGTTGGCTAGAGCGACGGGTTGTGGTCCCGTAGGTCGAGGGTTCGAGTCCCTTTACCCACCCCAGTTCTTGCTTCGTGTTGATATCGGGTCGTTAGCTCAGTTGGTAGAGCAGGGGACTCTTAATCCCAAGGTCCAGGGTTCGACCCCCTGACGGCCCACCACACGATATCTCCTCTAAAGTCCGCCAACACGGACTTTAGCTTTGGGTCGTTAGCTCAGTTGGTAGAGCAGGGGACTCTTAATCCCAAGGTCCAGGGTTCGACCCCCTGACGGCCCACCACACGATATCTCCTCTAAAGTCCGCCAACACGGACTTTAGCTTTGGGTCGTTAGCTCAGTTGGTAGAGCAGGGGACTCTTAATCCCAAGGTCCAGGGTTCGACCCCCTGACGGCCCACCCAAAGTATGTTAAAGCGACTGGCTTAGGCTGGTCGCTTTTTTGTTGACCTCGCATGGGGTCGAACCCGTCGGGGCGCGAAGCTGAGGAAATGCGTAAGCATTTACCAGCGCAGCGCGCAAGGCGCAAAGCGCCGAAGCGGCCGCCTGCAAAGCAGGCTGACCCCCTGACGGCCCACCAAAGCATGTTAAGACGGTCAGCGAAAGTTGGCCGTCTTTTTTATTAACCTCGCATGGGGCCGAACCCGTAAGGGCGCAGACGCTTTACAAGTCGAGCCTGCCCTGGGGGTCGGTGAATCCGTCTGTACCCTCCTTGAGCTTTTTCTCGTCTGCTTTCACGCGACGTTCGAGCTTCTTTGTATCTTCGGCAGGCGGTAGGTTCTCGGGTACAATTCCGCGGTCGATGAGGCTGCCACGCACGCTTGTGTTGTTCTCGACGTGCTCTTGCTTGATCTGGTCCAGACCGTACAGGTCGTGTTCCTCGGCGTTGAAGGCCGTCATCGAGTTCGTAAGGTCCTTTGCTTTGATGAGAACATCGGCTAGCCTGTCCGCCAATGCCGAGCTCTTGGATACGCCGAGCTGTTGCTTCATTTCCGCCGTGCTTCTGCCGCCGAATAACGCTTCATCGCCCTTCGACTTGATGATTGCGAATCCTTTGGAGTCCACGCCGCGTTTGAACGCAATACCCGAGAGCTGTTTCTCTGAATCAGATAGCGAGTGGCGCGCCTGCAAGCGCTGAATCTCTGCGAAGCGCTGCTCTATGAGCTCTTGGCGGCGTGTCTGCACGGCGAAGTACGCCTGTGCGAGCGCGATTTCTTGCTTGTTTGAATCTCCGTTCTGGGCGATTAAATAGCATGCATAGCGCGTAAGTTTGTAGTCTTTAACCGCGCGAGCGGCGACACCGGCAGTTACCATTTTCGTGGTGTCACGAAAATGGGAATCAACTGGAGTTTTGTTTGTTTCGCACGAGACTTTTGCCCTCTTAACAACTTCGGCAAAGTTCTCCCATCGAGTGTACCCCATGGGTTCCATTAAATCGCGTGCGAGCCAATACTCAACGCCGTCTTCCACATTGGCATAGCTATCAAGTTTGACACGCCACTTCTCGATATCTCTACTGTCCATATCTCCTCCTCGCTGGCCTATTGTCTATGCGGGCTTTGCCCGCTCTGTATTCAGAATTAGGATACGCTGCCGTGCGGACACGAATGGGCCCCGTGCCACTTCGAGGTCACGGGGCCCATGGATATCGATTAGTTGTGCTCTGCTCTAGATAGGTGTCCAGTTTAATTCGATCGATAGTGCGAACCCAGGCTTTCGGTCCGCTTGCGCATGGCTTTGACCATCTCCGTTGCCAGCTGATTCTGCGATTGCAGGCGGGCGAGGGCTGCGATCTCGCTGTCATTGGCATGCGGCTTGCTCAGCGCAGTTGCCTCGTCTTTCAGGCTTTCAAGCTGTTGCAGGGCCTTGGATAGACCTGCTTCGGTCCTGTTGATCATGCAATAGGTGCTCATCGTGTGCTTAAGGCTGTGTGTCAGGCGTTCGGCATCTGTTGTGGCAATGCCATACTGAGGGAGGGCGATATCCATCGGAGCGGCCGCCTCGGGAGCGTCCAGCGCTGCTCGAGCTGCCGATGCGCCCGCGATGCGCCCGAATACGATGCCATTGGCACTCGACAAGCCGCCGATGCGGTCGGCGCCGTGCATGCCGCCTGTTGCCTCACCGCAGGCGTAGAGGCCCTCAACGCCCGTGTACGCGGTCTTGTCGATTTTGATACCGCCGTTGGCGGCGTGGGCATACATCGCCACGCGCATCTCGTCGGTCGGCGCGATGCCGTGCTCGTCTTGTAGCCAGGTGGCAAAGGTCTGCACAAACTCGGGGACGTCCTCGCGGGGGAAGTCGTAGTGGAGCGCCAGGTCTTCGGCTCCCGCTTGGTCGATGGCTAGGTCGATAGCGCGAGAATCCAGACGCGAAGTGAAGGGACCATATCCGGAGCGTTGCTCGAGCAGATCGTTTAGCTTGCCGTCGGCAATATCGACCGACTGGTCGAACTTGACGTAGCGCCAGGTCTTCTCGTTAAATACAAGGTTTCGCTTGGGCTCGATGAAGCCGGGCATCATCTGCATGAACTCTATATTAGTAAGTGTTGCGCCGTGCGCCAGCGCGATGGCCTGCGAGGAGCTGAGCACATCAGCCGACGTAAGGCTGCGCTCGAACAGGCCGCTTGTGCCACCGGCTGCGATGATCGTGGCCTTGGCAGCAAAGGGCACGATTTGATTTTCGGTGAGGTCGTAGAGCACGGTTCCGGTTATTCTGCCGTTCGTGTCCTCAACAAGGTCGATAAGCTCATGGCGGGGGAGCAGGCGAATGCCGAGCGACTCGATCCGGGCTGTCAGAGCGTCCTCAAGGGGTTTGCGGGTGAGGCCGCGCCACATGCGCGTCTTGTGGTCAAAGCAGGGGATAAACTGCTTTTGCTGGGCGCTCTCGGCGCTTTGCGGACGCTGGAGCTCAACGCCCAGGTCTTGCTCGAGCCATTCAATTGCCTGGGGAATGCCGTGGACAAACGTCTGGACAAGCTCGGGGTCGGCGACGCCGCCACCAACGGTCTGGATGGTATCGATGAGGTCTTGTTCGTCGTCTTCGTTAACGGGTCCGATAAGCCCCAGGCCCCAGGTTCCGGGGAAGAAGCTCGATCCACTCATAGTCTTGCCGGCGCTTGCCACAGCGACGGTTGCGCCCGTGCGTGCCGCTTCGATGGCGGCGCAAAGGCCCGCAATGCCAGATCCAATTACCAGTACATCAGTCGATTCCATCGGATTCCTTTCTCGTCCGGCGCATTGTCGCATGGGTGATCGGCAATGGGGCCGCAAAGACTCGGCAAATCGGTAAAGGGCAAATATGGCAGGTGGGCGTCATGGACGTTCTGACGCTCCGTCTCATCACATCTCGTATTTCGCCCCAACTGATATATCGGCATTAGCTGCCCTGCGACAGCGTAAACAAAAAGAGCCGCTACCCCGAAAGGTAGCGGCTCCAAAGCTCAACTATGTGAGCATCGCGCGGGCGCGACTAGGCCTTGAGGGCCTCCTCGACGGCGACAGCGCAGGCGACGGTGGCACCGACCATGGGGTTATTGCCCATGCCGATGAGACCCATCATGTCGACGTGCGCAGGCACGGAGGAAGAACCGGCGAACTGGGCGTCGGAGTGCATGCGGCCCATGGTGTCGGTCATGCCGTAAGAGGCAGGGCCGGCGCCCATGTTGTCCGGGTGCAGGGTACGGCCAGTGCCGCCACCAGAAGCGACGGAGAAGTACTTCTTGCCAGCCTCGAGGCGCTCCTTCTTGTAGGTGCCAGCGACGGGGTGCTGGAAGCGCGTGGGGTTGGTGGAGTTACCGGTGATCGAGATGTCAACGTTCTCGTGCCACATGATGGCAACGCCCTCGCGGACGTCGTCGGAACCGTAGCAGTTAACGGCAGCGCGGGGACCATCGGAGTAGGGGATGGTCTCGACGACCTTGAGCTCGCCCGTGTAGTAGTCGAACTGGGTCTTCACGTAGGTGAAGCCGTTGATGCGGGCGATGATCTGAGCGGCGTCCTTGCCCAGACCGTTGAGGATAACGCGCAGCGGCTTCTTGCGAGCCTTGTTGGCGTTCAGAGCCAGGCCGATAGCGCCCTCAGCGGCAGCGAAGGACTCGTGGCCAGCCAGGAAGGCGAAACACTCGGTGTCGTCGGAGAGCAGCATAGCGCCCAGGTTGCCGTGGCCCAGACCGACCTTGCGGTCCTCGGCGACGGAGCCGGGAACGGTGAAGGCCTGGATGCCCTCGCCGATGATGGCGGCAGCCTCAGAAGCGGTCTTGGCGCCACGCTTGACAGCGAGAGCGCAACCGAGGGTGTAGGCCCACTCGGCGTTCTGGAAGGCGATGGACTGGGTGTTGTTGACGATCTCACGCGGGTTGAAGCCCTTGTCGGTGCAGATCTGCAGAGCTTCCTCGAGGGAGGCGATGCCGTTGTCGGCGAGGCACTTGTTGATCTTGTCAGCGCGGCGCTCGTAACCTTCGAACGTAACAGTCATAGTTATTTCCCTCCCTTTCTACTCGTGAACCGGGAACACGCTGGCGACGGAGTGAGTCTCCTCGTCGGTGCGCGGGTCGATGTACTTGGCAGCGTTCTCCCACTGACCATAGTGGCCCATAGCGCCAGCGATGGCCTCCTCGGGGGTCTTGCCGGCCTTGACGGCGTCGGTGAACTTGCCGAGGTTCAGGAACTCGAACGCGATGATCTCGTTCTTGTCGTTGAGAGCCATGCGGGTGACGTAGCCCTGAGCGAGCTCGAGGTAACGAGCGCCCTTGGCCTTGGTGCCGAACATGGTGCCGACCTGAGAGCGAAGGCCCTTGCCGAGGTCGTCGAGGGAGGCGCCCACGGGCAGGCCGCCCTCGGAGAACGCGGTCTGGCTGCGGCCGTAAACGATCTGCAGGAAGATCTCGCGCATAGCAACGTTGATGGCGTCGCAGACGAGGTCGGTGTTGAGGGCCTCGAGGATGGTCTTACCGGGAAGGATCTCGGAAGCCATGGCGGCAGAGTGGGTCATGCCCGAGCAACCGATGGTCTCAACGAGGGCCTCCTCGATGATGCCGTCCTTGACGTTCAGCGTGAGCTTGCAGGCGCCCTGCTGAGGTGCGCACCAACCCACACCGTGCGTAAGACCGGAGATGTCGGAAATCTCCTTAGCCTGGACCCACTTGCCCTCCTCGGGGATGGGTGCGGGGCCGTGGTATGCACCCTTGGCAACGGGGCACATGTTCTCCACTTCCTGTGAGTACTGCATGCCTCTCCTCTCTATCGTGTTGGCGTCCCGTCTGGGGGTCGTGGCTGGCGATTGCCGGGCGACCCTTCGAAAGGGACATGACATGCAGCCCCTATAATACCGCGAAATGCACGGAATATTCGGCGAACGGCTCAGTTTTCGTAGCGAGAAGTCCGGAAGTTTTAATTGAAACGGTTTAACTATATGTTCTGTGGTCGCGAATTTCCGTAGAAGGGGTTCGTCTTGGGCAAGCTTTTGGTCAGCTCTTGTATGCGTTGCGGGGTCTGACCTGTTGCAACGGTGCCGTTCGCCGCCCGTTTACTGCCTTTGGCCGCGCGAGTGTATTGTTTTGCGTGAATGTTTTGATGGCACGCTTCAATCGTGCTGTATTGGATGGCAATCAGATCCCGGCGAAGGGAGCGCCATGCAGCGCGTTTGGAGAACGGTTACCGGCTTTTACCATGTCTGTGCCCGCGGTGTGGGCAAGCAGCTCATCTTTGAGGGCGATGAAGACCGGTGGGAGTTTTTGGAGCTGATGCGTGATTGCTGCCGCGAGGCGGGCGTGACGGTTGTAGCCTGGTGCCTTATGGGCAATCACGTGCATTTGGTGCTTGCAGATTACGAGGACGCGATGAGCGCGGCGATGCACCGGCTGCTTTTGACGTACGCGCGGCGGTTCAATAAACGCACGGGGCGCACGGGGCATCTGTTCCAGAACCGTTTTGACCGGCGCTCGCTCGATACCGACTGGCAGGTGATGGAGGCTATTCGCTCCGTACACGCCGATCCACAGGAGGCGGGCGTTGGCCTAATCGAGCGTTATCCCTGGAGCAGCTTTGCGGAGCATCTGCGCGCTTACGACAGTGATGCGGCAGATGCCACGAGGGGATTTTCCGATCCTTCTTGCATGCTTGAGCTTTTTGGTTCTGCCGAGGCCTTTGCTGCCTATTCGCTTTCGACGCCCGAGGGCGGCGAGCCAACGCTGGGCGATATGAAAGAGACGGAGTGGGAACGCCACGCCTTTGCCGACAAGTTGGCGAAGAGCCTCGGGGTTCCGCTCCGCGGGGTTAAAGCCGCACCGCCGGCGCGGCGCGATACCGTTATTGTTGGATTACACGATGCCGGTTTCACGGTGCGCCAGATTGAGCGCTATACCGGGATTGGCAAAAGTACCGTCTCTCGTATTGTGCGTGCCCGCGCGCGGACGGCGATGCGGACTGGCGGAAACGTGATGTAGGATCGCCTGTGCACCGCAGATGGGGTCGTCCATACGCCGCAACAAGCGTTCAAAAGCTTGGTGCGGTAACTGCACTTCTTAATATGCATAGAACAATCGCCATCTTGCATAAAATAAGGGCTCAGTCCGGGTTTGCCCGTGCCTACCCCCATCTGCGCCGTGCAAAAAACGGAGTTTTCAGCATCGCGGTACTGCCACTACCGTCGCAATTTTGCAACATACGGGCCCCGAAACTATTTATGTCTGCCGATGCACTCCCGAAGCTCATGTTTGCGCCCCTGAGACCACGATGCTTGTTCTAAAACGCACTATATATGCGCCTGGAGACGTTGATTAACGCTTTCGATGCGTATACACACAGCTTGGCGTGCTGAATACTCGCAAAAATGCACGCCGCTCCCTATGGGACCCGTCTGCAGCAGGCGCGAAGCGAATCGGAGCCCAGCTGGATGGGGCATGGGACGATGCTAGGCGTGCTCGTGGCCCTGCCGCAGGCCTTTGGTGCTGTGGAAAACGCCCGTGTTCGCGTCTGGCTGTGTGGTAAATGACAGACGGGGTGCCGGACGCGCGGACTTTGTGCGTTCGCGCTCATTAGAAAAAACAGAGCCGCCCGTATCGGGCGGCTCGGCAATCAAAAACCTTGGATTCGGGGCATACGCTACTGGTTTGCTTGCCCCTCGAGCATGCCGTCGAGGGTGCGCCAGGCGAGCTCGGCGCATTTGACGCGGGCGGGCATGTGCGAGATGTCCTGAAGCTGGGCGGCTTCGTCCAGGTCTTCCAAGTCCTCCTCGGAGAGCTTCTCGCCGCGGATCATGGCGAGGAAGAGTCCCGCCAAGCGACGTGCCTCCTCGACGGTCTCGCCGGTGATGAGGTCGGCCATGATGTCGGCACTGGCCTGGCTGATGGCGCAGCCGTGGCCGGTAAAGGAGGCCTCCTCGATCACGCCGTTCTCGACGCGCAACTGCAAGGTGAGCTCGTCTCCGCAGCTGGGGTTGATGCCGTCGTGCTCGTGCGTGGGAGCATCCATCTCGTACTTATAGTCGGGGTGCGAGTTGTGCTCCATAAATGTGGTGGAGGTGTAAAGGTTACCCATTGAACGTGCTCCAAACGTGATGCAGACCGGCGATGAACTTGTCGATGTCGGCCTTGTCGTTGTAGAAGGCCACGCTGGCGCGGCAGCAGGCAAGGTTCTCGACGCCCAGCCAGGTGAGCAGTGGCTGCGCGCAGTGGTGGCCGGCGCGGATGCAGACGCCGTCCATGTCCATGATGCTCGCGACGTCGTGCGGGTGGATGCCCTTGACGTTAAAGCTCACAACGCCGTGGTGGTTGTCCCAATAGATGGAGCCGATGATCTGGACAAAGTCGAGCTGCATGAGTTCGCCCATCAGATAGTGGACGAGTGCCTGCTCGCGGGTCTGGATGTTCTCGTAACCCACCGTGTTGACCAGGTAGTCGAGTGCCGCACCCGTGGCGAAGATGCCGGCGGCGTCCTGCGTACCCGCCTCGAACTTCTCGGGGACAGGAGCCCAGACGGCGTCCTGCTCGGTGACCGAATCGATCATCTCGCCGCCGGTGAGCATGGGCGGCATGGCGTTGAGCAGGTCCATCTTGCCCCACAGCACGCCGATGCCCATGGGGCCCATGGCCTTGTGCGCGCTAAAGGCAAAGAAGTCGGCGCCCAGGTCGGCCACATCGACCGGCATGTGCGGCAGCGACTGCGCACCGTCGACGACCAGGTAGCCGCCGTACTTGTGCACGAGCTTGCCGAGGTTCTTGACCGGGTTCTCGACGCCCAGCACGTTGGAGACCTGTCCCACGGCCAGGATTTTGGTCTTGGGACCCACCTTTGCAAGAACCTCCTCGGTGGTGAGCTGGCCGGTCTTGGTGGGGTAGAGGTAGACGAGCTTGGCGCCGGTCTCGCGGCAGACCTGCTGCCACGGAATCAGGTTCGAGTGGTGCTCCATGATGGTGATGACGACCTCGTCGCCCGGTTCGAGCACTGTGGGCGCAAAGCTCTTGGCGACCAGGTTGAGCGACTCGCTCGTGTTGCGGGTGAAGACGACCTCGTTGGCCTGTGGGGCGCCGATGAGGTCGGCGATCTGCTGGCGGACCTTCGCGATGGCGTCGGTGGCCTCGACGGACAGCGAGTACAGTCCGCGCAGGGGGTTGGCGTTCATGCGCTGGTAGAAGTCGCGCTCGGCGTCGAGCACACAGGCAGGGCGCTGCGCGGTGGCGGCGCTATCGAGGAAGGCGATCTCGGGGTGCTGCTGGAACAGCGGGAACTGGCCCTTGTAGGGGTTGGTCTCGATGTCCACGGTGGGCCAGCCGCGCGAAGCCTCGTCGCTGGCGTCGAGCTCCATGGGCTCGGGGGCAGTGCAGGTGTCGCATTTAACGTGCTCGGTGTCGATCATGCGAGCTCCTCTTCAAAGTTGTCGATCAGGTTGTTTCCCAGGCGGACGACGGCGGCGCGGGTGCGCTCGTCGGTGGCGGAAAGCGCGGCGTCCTCCAGCTTGGCGCGGATGAACAGGTCCTCGGCGGCGTTTTGGTCAAGGCCGCGGCAGGCGAGATAGAACAGCTGCTCGTCGCGGACGTGGCCGATGGTGGCGCCGTGGTTGCCGGCGACGTCGTCCTCGTCGCAGAGGATGACGGGAACGGTCTTGTTGTCGACGCCCTTGTTGGCCAGCAGCACGGTTTCGCGTTCGGTGCCGACGGCACCCTTGCAGCCGTGCACGAGGTCGATGGTGCCGCGGTAGACCTTCTTGGACGTGCCGGTCAGCACGCCGTTGGCGTCGATTTCGCACTCGGTCTTGCGACCGCGGTGGCGCAGCTCGTAGTTAAAGTCGCGCACCTGCTCGCGGGCGCCCAGGTAATCGGTATCGATCGTAACCTTGGCAGTGTCGCCCAGCAGGTCGCTGGCAAGGCCGGTGGCGCTGGCGCCGGCGCCCAGCACGGTATGCTGCACGTTGACGCGCGCGCCCTCGTCTAGGAACAGCCCGGTGTCGTCGAGCGCAATCCAGCTGTCGTCGAGCGTCTGCGTGCAGGTCACGTTGACGGTGGCGTACTCGTGGGCGCACACGCGTAGCACAGAGCCCACGACGCCCTCGCCCTCGGCGGGCGAGTCTAAGGCGATATGCAGGTCAAGCGTTGCCTGCGGGCGGGCGACGACGTCGATGGCGGCAATCGCAGCCGCCGCGTCGTCGCCGCTTACGCGCACGGTAACCGTGGCGTGCTGGTACGCAGGCATATCGATGACGATGCGCTTGGTAGCGTGCTCGGCCATGTAGGCGTATGCAGCCTCGCCCATGCCGGTTTCGAAGGCCTCGGCGGGGGAGAGCTCCTCTTCGAGCTTGATGGCGCCGACCTGGTAGACAGAGGTGGCGGGCACGTCGAGCTCGGTCTCGGGCGTGATACGGGCGCGGTCGGCGGCATCACCGGGGGCAGCGGTACGGCGCTCGGGGAAGCGCTCGGCCATGGCTTCCATGGCGGTGTCGAAGGCGTCGGCAGCACCGCGGAACTGCTCGTCCAAGCCCTCGACCTCGACGGCCTCGGCAGGAGCGACGGCAAGCTCGTCCGAAAGCTCAAGCTTAGTCTGGTTCATCTTGAGCCAACCCCAAGTGGCAGCCGGCATCGCATTGACCTGCTCAAGGGTGGTAGCAGCGGTGTTCGTGGTCTGTTTCATTATCCGATCGCTCCTTCCATCTCGAGCTTGATCAGGTTGTTCATCTCGACGGCGTACTCCAGCGGCAGCTCCTTGGAGACCGGGTTGGCAAAGCCGTTGACGATCATGGTGCGGGCCTCTTCCTCCGAGATGCCGCGGCTCATCAGGTAGAACACCTTGTCGTCGCCGATGCGTCCGATGGTGGCCTCGTGGCCGATATCGACGTTCTTGGCGCGGATGTCCATAGCGGGGATGGTGTCGGAGCGGCTCTGGTCATCGAGCATGAGCGACTGACAGCTCACGGTTGCCTTGGAGCCCTCGGCCTTGGGTGTCGCCACGATGGAGCTGCGGAAGGTCTGGATGCCGCCGCTCTTGGAGATGCCCTTGGTCTCGACGGTCGCCGAGGTCTCGGGCGCGTTGAGCACGACCTTGCAGCCGGTGTCGAGGTTCTGCCCGGCGCCGGCGAAGGTGATGCCGGTAAAGCTCGAGCGGGCGCGGCGGCCGTTGAGCACGCTCATGGGATAGAGGTAACCTACGTGGCTGCCGAAGGAGCCGCTGATCCATTCGATGTCGCCGTCCTCGTCCACGCGCGCACGCTTGGTGTTGAGGTTGTACATATTCTTGGACCAGTTCTCGATGGTCGAGTAGCGCAGGTGCGCACGCTTGCCCACAAAGAGCTCCACGGCGCCAGCGTGGAGGTTGGCCACGTTGTACTTGGGCGCGGAGCAACCCTCAATGAAGTGCAGGTCGGCATCGTCCTCGACGATGATGAGCGTGTGCTCAAACTGGCCGGCACCCTTGGCGTTGAGGCGGAAGTAGCTCTGCAGCGGGAAGTCGAGCTTGGTGCCCTTGGGCACGTAGACAAACGAGCCGCCCGACCATACGGCGCCGTGCAAGGCCGCAAACTTGTGGTCGGTGGGCGGGATGAGCGTCATGAACTTCTCGTGGATGAGCGGCTCCCACTGCGGATCGTGCAGGGCCTCCTCGATGCCGGAGTAGACGATACCCATCTTGGACGCCGTGTCCTGCATGTTGTGGTAGACCAGCTCGGAGTCGTACTGTGCGCCGACGCCCGCCAGATAGCTGCGCTCGGCCTCGGGGATGCCCAAGCGCTCAAAGGTGTTCTTGATGTCGTCGGGCACCGACTCCCAGTCGTGCTTTTGGTCGGTGTTGGGCTTGACGTAGGTGACGATGTTGTCCATGTCCAGGCCCTCGATGGAGGGGCCCCACGTCGGGTCGGGAAAACGGTTGAAGATCTCGAGGGACTTTAAGCGCAGGTCGAGCATCCACTGCGGCTCGTCCTTTTTGGCGCTGATCTCGCGCACGATGTCGGGCGTGATGCCGGCGTCGAGGCGCTCGAATCCCTCCTCGCCATAGGTGAAGTCGTAGAGGCTGCGGTCGATGTCCGCGACCTCGGTGCGGTTCTTGGTCATTGCGTCGCCCCTTTACGCCTGCTGCCCGGCAGCGGCGGCCTCGGCCTGGGCGCGCTGCTCGGCGGCCTCGCGCTCGAAGGTCTCAAAGCCGTTCTTGTCGATCCAGGGGATGAGCGAGGCGTCGTCCTCGCGCACGATGTGGCCCTTGACCATAACGTGGACACGGTCTACATCCAGGTGCTCCAGGATGCGCGTATTATGCGTGATGATGAGCATGGAACCGTCGCAGCTCTTGCGGTAGGCGTCCATGCCGTGGCTGACGGTGGAAAGCGCGTCGACGTCCAGGCCCGAGTCGGTCTCGTCGAGGATGGCGAGCTTGGGCTGCAGCAACAGGAGCTGGAGCATCTCGACCTTCTTCTTCTCGCCGCCCGAGAAGCCCACGCCTAGCTCGCGGTTGAGGTAGGCGGTATCCATGTTGAGCTCGGCCGCGAGCTCCTTGACGCGACGACGGAATTCCTTGCCCTTCATCTCCAGGCCGGGGCGGCCGGCGATGCTGGCGCGCAAAAAGCTCGACAGCGGCACGCCCGGGATCTCGACCGGGGCCTGGAAGCTCAGGAACAGGCCGGCGCGCGAGCGCTTGTCGGTGGTGAGCTCGGTGATGTCCTGGCCGTCAAAGACGATGCGGCCGTCGTTGACCGTGTAGACGGGGTCGCCCATGACCAGGTGGCCAAGGGTGGACTTGCCGGCGCCGTTGGGTCCCATCAGCACGTGGGTCTCGCCGGCGGCGACGTTGAGGTTGACGTTGTGGAGGATGGTCTTCTCGTCCACGGAGGCGGTCAGACCTTCGATGGAAAGCAGCGGATTTGCGCTCATGCTGTCCCTCTCTGTATATGGTGTACTCATGGGTGTGCGAAACCCTAGGAATCTTCTCGGAATAAAGTTACTATGGGTTCGGCGTTAGTCAAGGGAAAACCCGACTAATCCACTCGACTTTTCAAATTCTGGGACAAAATAACCTGTTGTGTTTGTCCCACTCACTTAAGATTTGGGACAAACAAACCTGGTTATGTTGTCCCAGATGCGATGGGAGGGTAGGTATGCTCATTTCTTCTAAGGGCCGCTATGCCCTCCGACTGATGATCTATATCGCAGCGCTTGGTGACGCCGAGGGCAAGATCGCCCTGCGCGAGGTCGCCGACCGCGAGCGTATCTCGCAAAAGTATCTGGAACAGCTTGTGCGTCCGCTTATGAAGGCAGGCCTGCTTAAGAGCGTGCGCGGCAAGGGTGGCGGCTACATGATGGCCAAGGACCCGGCCGAGGTGCGTGCTGGCGACATCCTGCGCGCCGTCGAGGGCAGCACGGCTCCGGTGGCGTGCGATGGTATCGACAACAGCTGCGCCCGCAGCGATCTCTGCTCGACCGTCAAATTCTGGCGTGGTCTGGACGACGTGATCGAAAAGTACGTCGACGGCGTGACGTTGGCCGACCTGGCCGCCGTCCCCGAGATCAACTTTGACATTAAGCTGTAGGGCTGCAAATGACATCTCTCGACAAGGTGTATAAGCAAATTGAAGTTTTTGCTCGGGAATGTGACGCCGAGAAGGTTGTGCTGTTTGGTTCCCGCGCTCGAGGTGACAACTTGCCTAAGAGCGATATTGACATCGCCGTAGCAGGTTGCCGGGATTTCGGCCGGTTGTCATATTTGATCGAGGAGCGTCTTGATACTCTTTTAGATGTAGATGTCGTCAATCTCGACGAGTCCTTATCGCGTCAATTGCTCGATGAAATTGCCAGGGATGGTGTGATTCTGTATGAAAAAATATGAGAACTTTGTCAGCGCCTTGGCGAATCTTGAAGATGCGCCCAATCAGGATCTCAACAATGATTTTGTTCAGAGTGGTTTGATTAATAAGTTCAATCTTCAATTTGAACTGAGCTGGAAGCTCCTTAAGCGTCTGCTCGAGTATGAGGGCGCCACGCTTGCCGCGTCGGGGTCTCCTCGTGCCATCTTGAAGGAGTCCTACCGATTCTACGACTTTATTGATGAGGCGGCCTGGCTAGATATGCTCAAAGACCGCAATACGAACGTCCATATCTATGACAACAAGCTCGCTCAAGATTTGATTCAGCGCATCTTGAACGTATATATTCCCGCTTTTTGTCAGTTGAGGGACGGGCTGATGGAGCGATACGGCGAGCTTCTGATGGCGCCCGACGACCAGTTTGTTTAATTCCTTAAGATTTCGCGGAGGGTTGTTGCCGTTTACCGAGGGGTTGTTGTGCAACAACGGGCGAGCTGCAATACTTATTTTTATCTTTGCAAACTGCACTTTAACTACACCAATGCAGGGAGGATCTTATGCAGCCCAAGCATTCTGCGATTGTCGCGGGCCTGACGCTGGCGCTTTCGTTTGGCGCCGTTTCCGCGCCGGCACCCGCCGCTGCCGAGGAGCCCACGCCGGGCGTTGCCTCGGATGCGACCGATATCGATAAGGGTCTCTATACCCAGCAGTCCTTTTCGGGCGTGCTGAGGTCGGTCCAGGGCGTTTCGTTTGTTAACGTGACTCCCGAGATGAAGTACTTCACCAAATATGAGAGTCACGGCAACTATAACCAGGGCTTTTCGTACGGTGACGGTTATAACGCGCTGGGTTATTACCAGTTCGACCGTCGTTGGTCGCTCATTCCGTTTATGAAGCAGGCCTACAACTACAACCCCGAAAAATACAGCATGCTCAAGGATGCGATTGATCGCGGCAGCGAGATTTCCAACATGAGCAATGCCATGTACGAGAACGGCCAGCTCACCGAGTTGGGCCGTATTGCGCAGGAGGCCTTCCAGGGCGCTTATAACATCGATCCTGTTGAGTTCTCAGCTCTTCAAGATGCCTATGCGTACAACTCGTACTATGCGGTGACCGAGGCGTGGCTCAAGAGTGGCCTGGGCATTGATATTTCGGGCCGTGCCGATTGCGTTAAGGGCATGGTGTGGAGCATCACCAACATGTGCGGCACCGGTGGCTGCAGGGACTTCTTCCGTTGGGCGAATCTCTCCAACGATATGTCCGACCGCGAGTTTGTGACGGCGCTTTCCAACAGTGTGGTCAATAACGTGGCGACCAAGTATTCGAGCCAGCCCCAGTATCATGAGGGCTGGAAGAACCGCTACCGCAATGAGCTGAAGGACTGCTTGGTTTATATCGCCGAGGACGAGGCCGCTGCGACGCCCGTGCAGCCCGAACCTACGCCGGCGCCCTCGCCGACGCCTGATTCGAATGACGACTCGAGCGACGATGCCAACGATGACAGGATGGATGCGCCCTCGACCGGTGCTGACGGTGATGGCTCTGCTGGTGGCACTACCAACAACGGCTCTACCTCGAACGGCTCCGTTTCGAACGGCTCTGCTGCGGGCGATTCGTCTTCAAGCTCTGCCGGCAATACGGACAGCGACGCTTCTGGTTCGACCGGCGCTGGCACCTCTAACTCATCCACCGGCTCGAGCGATTCGTCCGTTGGCACCGGCTCTAACAACGGCTCCGGCTCTGACGCAACCCCTGGTTCCGATGCTTCCAAGGATGACTCGAATAAGGCGCCGGACGTTCCCGTTGCTTCGCCGGACAAGAAGCCTTCTTTCTCCGAGCAGCTTGGCTCTACGCTGGGCTCTTCGCTGATGGCTGGCGTCAATAACGGCTCGACCCAGAACAAGGGCAACTCTGATCAGGTTTCCACGGAAAAGATCGAAGCCGCAAAGGGCGACTCCAAGGACAAGGCTTCCGAGAAGACCGAATCCGATAAGGGTTCTAGCTCTGAGGAGAAGAGCGACAAGTCCGAACAGAAGAAGGACGAGGATAAGAAGTCTGAATCTGAGGAGAAGGACAAGAGCAAGGCCGAGGGCGAAAAGAAACAGTCCGAAGACGACGACAAGAGCGGTGCTGACAACCAGGTCCAAGAGCAAAATGACTCCAAAACGGTGACCACCACGACCACGACGACTACAACTACCAAGTCCTCGGGCGGCAACATGCCCAAGACGGGCGATCTGATTGTGATGGCGAGCCTCGCCAGCGCGAGCTTGGCTACGCTGGGTGCCACGTCTATCGTAAGTGGTAAGCATAAGCTCGATCAGCAGAAGAAAACTTCTGGGGAGGACGGCTCGGAGGAGTAATCTTCCAGATCGTTTTCGATAAGAGTTTGGGACGGGGTCCGGTGCGGCGGCATCGGACCTCGTTTTTGTTGTGCAACGATTTGTTATGCCCCCTCGGGGGTCTGTTGCTACCGTTGCCCGAAACGTTTACATGTCGATAATGTTGCGCTCTACCCGCTCGTTACAATGGGCATCGTGCTGCGTTAGAGGGAGAGTTTACGATGTCTGAACAGGTGAATTATGGTGTTGCTCATGCGTTTGGCGCACGGTTGCTCAATCATGCGGATAACGCAGCTCTGCCGGTTGATGTGCACGACTTTTCCGATGCAATCAATCGGTGTTTACTCGTCGATAAGACTATGTTTATTGCCGATATATTGGACAGCGAAGCACCTGTTGCGCTTTGTTGTCGGCCCAAGGGTTTTGGCAAGAGCATGAATCTATCGATGCTCAAATGCTATTTGGAACGACCTGATCACCTGCGGTCGGATCGAAGCCCGTTCGTCGGCACCCAGATTTGGCAGGCGGGCGGCGGTCGCTATCGTGATGAGTACGTGTGTTATCCGGTCATCATGCTCGTCTTTTCAGCTGCCGCTGCGAGGCGCGACGCCGATGCTGCGGCGGCTATTCGCAGCACTGTCGCGCACGAGTGCGCCCGATTGCTGCCGCTGCTTGCCGCGCCTGATCTGTCAAGACGTGAGGTCCGTCTTATCGAGAGGGCGGCGCGTGGGGTGGCCAGCGAAAAGGAGATCGATGCGGCGCTCGGCGTGCTCATTAAACTGCTCCAGACAGCTTTCGATGAGCAGGTTGTTCTTCTGATAGACGACTACGACGTGGTATGTCCAAAGCGCTTGGACGCTAAGGACGACGGTAGCGTGGATTCCCTAGAGTCGCTCAGCCGAATGTTGTTCGACACCATTGCCGACGCCGGCGACTCGTTGCGATTGACGTGTCTGATGGGCGAGCGCCCCGGTCCCGCCGAGTTTGCGTTGTCCCAACGTGGGGTTTCCTATCGGTCGGCTACGCCGCTGTCGAGTTGGTGTGATCGATGGTTCGGTTTTTCGGACGATGAAGTCCAGGTGCTGTTGGATCGCATCGGTCGCAACGGCTGTCTGGATGACGCGCGTGAGTGGCTCGAGGGCTATCTGTTTGGTTGTTTTTATTGCTCGATCCCGGAGCGTGTGGTGGACTACGCATATCGCGGTTGCGTCGCGCCCGTTCGGGCAGATCTGTATGGTTACGCCGACCGTCTGAGCGCATGCGTCGGCGACTGGAATCTCATGCGCCTGTCCGCATTGTTCGATTTGCTTGAGCCGCATGGGTTTATTGAGGCGCCAGTGCATGTGCATGCCGAGGAGGCCGATGCTGCCAAGCCCGAAGATATCTGGACAGCGCTGTATCTGTCTGGATTTCTTACGACGGACATGACGGGGCATTCGGAGGACGGCGCGTGCCTTCGTTCCCTGCGTCTGCCTAGCAACGAAGTGCGTCAGGCGCTCCGTCTTGTAATTCTGGAATGGTTTGAGTGCGCCGTTGAGGACGTTGGAGTTATCGACTCGTTCCATGACGGGCTGTGTCGAGGAGACGAGGACACTGTAAAGCAGGCTTTGATCTGCGCTATCAGCGATCTGGGCATCGATGTGGGCCAATCAGATATGCCGACAGCCTATCATCTGGCGCTGCAGGGCCTCTGCTTTGGACTGCCCGGCTATTGCAATCCCAGCTCCAAGCGAAGTGGCGTCTCGGATCGCTGGGATATCCAGGTGATTCCCACCGGTCGGGTGTTTGACGTGGCCGACACGCTCGGCATGCTCGATGAACGACCGCTCATTTCGATCAACATGATGTACGACCCTGACGTCGATGCCCTGGGCCTGGAACTGTTGGCGGTTCAGGCGCTGCTCGACATAGAGCGCGACGGCATCGACGAAATCCGTGTACCACGCCCCGGCGTGGGTCGCATGCGCTGGGGGTTCGGTTTTGATGGGCAGCGCGTGTCCGTGGTGTGCCAGCGGTTATAGGGGATGGCGAAAGCCCTTTACTGATCCACGTCCTTCATGGGCGGCATGGGCTTCCAGTTGGGGTCCTTGACGATCTTGCGGGCGTCCTTCATGCCGCGGCGCAGCGCCGGAATGCCGGTCTTAAAGCACTTGTCAACGGTGGCCAGGCGAATGAATTCCTTGCAGAAGGTCGCGGCGTTGCCCAGACGGAACAGCACTGGGTGGTAGTCGCCGTAGATCTGCATGTAGCGTGCCAGATAACCGCGGTTGCGCATGATGTAGTAGCGGTTGGTGTCGCTCGTGGAGTTGAGCTGGCGCTTGCCGGCGATGTCCCAGTTAGAGACGGCGCGGGCGCGCTTGAGCACCACGTCGGCAACAACGGCGGCGGGGAAGTGCTGGCTGGCCACGTAGCCATAGCAGGCATCGTCGCCGTAGATGAAGAATCGCGCATCGGGCAGGCCGATCTTGTCGACCACGCGGCGCGAGAACATGCCGCCCTCAAAGCACAGCTGGTTCATGGCGCGATAGCCCTCGGGGCCCAAGTCCCACTTGGCGACGGGGTTGGGAATGCCGAGCGAAAGGATGAGCTGGTACTGCCAAAAGAAGGCGCCGCCGTCAAAGTCCAGACGCGAACCCTGGATGACGTCGTAGCGGTCGGTCCACTTGGCCAAGCGCTCGATGCCTTCGGGGATGACGAGCACATCGTCGTCCATGACCCAGAACCACTGGGCCCCCAAGTCGTAGGCGCATTTAGTGCCGGCGGAGAAGCCGCCCGCACCGCCGCCGTTTTCGAGCTGCGGGGCGTAGATGACGCGGCCGGTGCCGCCCTGCGCGTCGGGCTGCTCGGTGTCGATACCCCACAGGTTGGCCAGACGCTCGTTGAATGCGGCGCACATGGCCTCGGTCTCGCGCGAATTCTCGTTATCGACAATCACGATGCGCCAGGGCGTTGCCGTGAGATCGGTCATGGAGTCGAACAAGTTGGCCAGGAGTTCCTGGCGCTTGTACGTAACGACGACAATGGCGAGCTTATCGATGGGAGCGGGAAGGGTTGAAGTCATGAACGAGAATATCCTTTCGCGTGGGCAGCGTATCGGCCCTGCGGAATTAACAACGTGTCCCATGGGACACGACTATTGTAAGCGTAGGCGGGCGCCCGCGGGTAATGTTCCGCTAATCACCAAGAACGTTTGCTACAAGCCTGGTTGACGTGTGGGCGTAGCGAGATTGCATGCGCGCATTGTGGTATTACATAGGTGCCGATTCCTGTGGACGCAATCTTTCTGTTTGGATGACCCGTGAATAAAACTCGTTTAACCTCCTTTGCCGATAGCCTCCCCATCAAGGCCATGTTGCTGTTTTTGGTTCTTCAGGTCGCATTTGTCTTGAGCAATACGGTGGCAAATTGTCTTCCGCGGTCCGTTATCGAGTCGCATGCGCAGGGTTCGGAGTCCTCGGCTCTGTTGTCTGACATGTATGTCTACGACCACCGTGTTGCAGCTGGTCCTGTTTGCTTTGATAACAATCGCTTTATCATTGAAGTCACACAGCAAAAGGACCAAGGTTCTCCGTTTAAGACGATGGCTGTTGCCGAGATTGATGACGTTACGAAAGCCGGCGAGATTACGCATCAGCAGTACTACCGGTATTGGCATGGATGGCAGCTACTTACGAATGTCTGCCTGTTTATTGGCGGTATCGATGTTGTCATGGTGCCCGCGGCTGCCCTGGCGATTGCCGGCTCCGCTTGCGCTTACGTTGCCTTGCGGAAGCGGTTTTCAATGTCAGTGACGTTGGGTTTCCTTGCAATCCTGTTGTTCTCGACCAATCTGTTTTCAATTATATCGGTGATCTACTGCTGTGCATCTCGTTCTTTGTGGCGCTCATCATGATGTCTTGCATGAGCCTTCGTTTGAGTTCTGCATCGAGTGAGCGTGCGTTCACGAGCCGCCTTGTCCTGTGGTCCATAGCGACCGGCGCGGCATTTTCGTTTTTGGACTTCCTTACGATTCCTGCCGCAGTTGTCGCCCTGCATTGTTTTTTCGCCTTCATTGCGCTCCCCGAGGGTGAGCGCCCCAAGCGCTGCGTCGTCACGATGATGCAGGCGCTCTTTGGGTTTGGGCTTTCGTTTGTGTTTACCTGGGCGATGAAATGGGTTGTCGCGGCATTTGTACTGGGTTGGAACGAGGTCTTTTCGAACGTTCTGGGCGAGATGGGCCTTTGGTCTGCGCATGGGGCTTCGTCACTGTTGCCCCAAGCTGACTGGCCTCAGATTTTGAAGGAGTTTTATTGCATGAGCCCGCAGCTGTTCGCCATTTGCTCAACTGCTGGTTATGCGATGATCTCGAACGTCGTTTGTCTTGTTTCGTTTGCTGCCGTATTGGTGATCTGGATTGCCGTATTCGTATGCTCAATACGGGGTGGCGCGCAAGACGGTCGCCGTCATAAGGTGTTGATCCAGTCGCTGCTCATGGTACTGCCTCTGGTGGTTGTTCTGGGTTATTTCGTTGTTATGCATGACCATGCGATCGTTCATATTCCGGTATTTGGCTGCAAGAACTGGGCGATTGTCTTTGCGATTCTATTTGCTTCGGGTGTAAGTGCACTTCGTGGCTTGCGGAGTCGGAAGGCCGCCTAGCTGCTCATGCGGGCCTTGATGGCCTCGACTACGGCTCTGCGTACGATATCCATGAGGAGCAGGGCAAGCGCGAGGCAAAGGCTCATAAGGATTCCGAGCAAAATGGCGCCGGCTGGATGAGGCTCTCCCGTTTGGATGCCTGTCGCCATGGTGTAGATTGCTTTGTCAAAGATGGGTCGCCAGACATTGCAGGTAAACGACTGTACGGCGTAGAAAGCGAGCGTTCCTGCGGCGAGGGACATGATTGTCTTGTCTGCAGCTGAGACTTCGTGGCGCGGCTGATGGAGCGCTGCGGCGGCAACGGATGCGGCGGCCAAGATAAAGGATATGACGGAAGTGGACTTGTAGGAGAGCTTCCAGAGCGCGTCGTATTGGCTGTTTGCCGATAGCAGAAGCTCGAGCGCGATGGTGACGGCAACGAGTCCGATGAGTGCGATCTTGGATTTTTGAGCGCCGGATGCGTTGCCGTGGCATTCGAGGACAAAGCGCATTTCTCCGGCTGCAATAAACGCGACCAGGTAAGTAACGGCGCTCATGAGCTTGTGCCACAAAACGATGCCGGCCTCTTTGTTTGCCGTCGCCGCGATGTAGCAGTTGATTCCAAATGTTGTGAGCACGAGGAGTGCTACGACAAACGGGGCCCTTATGCTGCCGATTTGCTGTCGTAACAACGCAATAACCGGGACGAGTAATACAGATGCCGCGTAGACCCAGATAAACTCGATGCCCAGCGTAAGCCAGCCAATCTCGTGCAGTGAGATTTCGGGCAGGGGATAGACGTACATCGAGACAAACAGACAAGCTGCGCAATAAAAGAGCGTGGGCAAGACGATCTTCTTGAGGCGCTCAAGTGATTTGAGCGTGAGGCCCCGCGCGGACGAACCGTTTTGGAGGGCGCGTACCGCCGAGGGAATAAGGAAGTACCCCGAGATCATAAAAAAGATCTCGTTGGCCCAACAGCCCAGCAGGTTAATGAATCCCGGTAGTCCCGAATAGGGGAAAGCCGCAAGCGATGCGTATTCCGGCACGCCGGTGCAGACGGCTTGGAAGGTCCATTGAAACGTGTGGAATATGGCAATCCCGGCGACCGCGACCAAGCGCGGCGCCTCGATGGAGGTATTTCTGCTTGCTTTGCTGCCCATCAGACTATTTTCCAGCGCGTGCGTTGTACGAACCAAAGTGCGATGTGATCATTTTTAGAGTTTGCTTGGGCCCCTTGTTCCATACGTTATACAAGCCCTCTCCCACGAGGTCCTTGGCGTATGCGCAGTAGCTGATTTTAGGATTGGCAATGCCCATATACTCGGCATAGAGCCTTTTGGCCGCAGGGGTAACGCGAGGATTGGCAAATACCAGCTCTTGCGGCATGCGTTCGAACATCTTGTGGATGGCCCGCTCAATTTCGGGGTGACCGTCAATTCCTGTGTGCTCAATCATGATGCCCATATAGGTGAAGCCGCGTGTGATTTGCGGTGTCCAGACGGCGGGGTCGGTGACGTTGAGCCTCTCAAGAATATCGACCATGTCGTTCCAGCGATTAAACGGCATCAAGGGGTCACGCTTTGCCAGGGCGGCCGCCTTTTCGGGTGTTTCCTCGCGGTAGCAATAATACGGCTTGGGCCAGTAAGCGATGGCCTTTGCCTGGCAGAGCGTTTCGACGAGGAATGGATTGTCGGCCCAGCCCGCACCGGGGATTACCTTAAACCAGATATTGTTTTGCAACAGGAAGTCGCGACGATAGATTGCCGACCAAATGGACGGATGGTGGGCCAGCAGGTGTGGAGCGTCGTGAATGGTGAACGGTTGCCGAGGCGGTTTAATGCGACCGCGATATGCGCAGTGTAGTTTGACCTCTTGGGGGGTATCGGGGTTGCGAATGATCCAATACGGGGTCTCAATAATATCGAGCTTGTTCGGATCGCCAAATTCGCTCTTGGCAAAGGCAAGCATGTCGGAGTACATTCCGGGCTCGATCCAGTCATCGGGCTCGAGGATGGCAATCCAGTCGCCCTTTGCCTCGCGAATGCCCAGATTGCAGGTTGCGCCGTAACCCTGGTTTGCCTTATCGATCACTCGAACGCGCGAGTCACACGCGGCGAAATCTTGCATAATGGCGAGCGAGTTGTCGGTGGATCCGTCGTTGATGGCGAGGATTTCCAGTTCGATATTCTTTTCGTTTAATAGGCTGCCTATAGCCTGAGAAAGATACGGCGCGGCATTGTAAGTAGGCACGATTACGGTCAGCATTCAAACACTTTCTCTAGGCGACTTGGAAGAATTATACCCTATTGCAAAGCAACGATTTTGGTTGCATATGCTCTGAAGAAACTAAAACCGTTGCAAATGAATGAAAGCAACTAAATTAGTTGCTATAATCGCCATGAGGAAAGGAAGCCTGATGAACAATAGCTATTCGGCTCTCATGGTCGACATGAGGCATTCGAGATGTCTTTCGGACAGTAGAAGGCAAAGCGCGCAGGAGGATCTTGCAAACGCAATGGAATGCACAAACGAGCTGTTCAAAACTGAGCTCGAAATGCCGCTAATGTTTAGTGCGGGCGATGAATTGCAGGGCCTTTTCCGTAGTACGGCTGGCGCATTCTTGGCATACAGATTTATTAAGATACTCGTCCAGACGGTTGATCTTAGGGGCGGTATTGGAGTGGGAGAATGGAAAACTCGGATGCAGTCCGCATTGTCGACGGAACAAGACGGGTCAGCATACCATCGTGCGCGTAGAGCAATTGCTGAGTCTGAAAAGGATAAGTACAGCGATTTAAAGATCATTGATGTTTCGGGCGTTTCGCGCGAGAAGGAACTGTGCGCGGCGGGTTGTCTAGAAATAATTGATCGCAGAAACGAGTCGCAGCGTAATTACTGTGAGGTTGTTGAATTACTGCGACCGCTTATGCTGCATGATGACAGAGACGCGACTTTGAGCAAAAGGTATGCTGAGCTAATCGAGGCGCGTATAGGCAAAAAGTACGGCGCTAAAAGCAATCCGAGCGATTGCGCGCCAGTGGCGTTGGGCAGCTCGCTCAACCTCAACGTAGATAGCATCAGGGCTAGCCATGTAGGGCTTGCGGGACAAATGGGTGTTGCGATGGGGAAGACGAGGCAGGGGCTCGAGAAAAGCCTTAGACTCGCGAATGTTGTAAGAGAAAGAGAGCTGGCTGCTTTCGCCGTTCATTTCCTTAATGAGCTGGAGATGTCATGAGGGTATTCGGGTGTTTCCTTCTGTTTCATATGCTGTTCGACTTTTATTTTCAGTCGAATAAGATGGCAGGCGAGAAGGAATACAGCAGAATTGCCCTTGCCATGCATTGCTTAGTTTACTCGGTCGGCGCCGCAGCAACAGTAGCTCTTCTGTTTGAGGCGAGTGCAACCGCCATTGCTGCGTCCTTTACAGTATTTGCCCTTTCACATTGGATTATCGATGGCAGCCTGAGAAGAGCGTTTGCAGGACTTGACCTTTCGCCGGTCGGTAGTTTTCTGGCCGATCAAGTGCTGCACATTATAATTCTGCTCATATTGAGCGTTCTATGTTGCCATTTGTGGGCCATGCGGCCAATTGCTTTGAATCTCTTGGGCGCCCGTGGAGCGGAGCTCTCTTGGATTTCGACACTGTGTTTTTGTGGACGCCCTTGTAGCATTGTTATTGCAAAGGTGCTCCAATTTCTTCGAAACCCGGGTGTTGAGCAGTCGGCGGATGCGACAACCGCACATTCAGGCAAGTGGATTGGAATATTTGAAAGGCTGATTGTCGCGGCGCTTTCTCTGATGAGCCAATATTCGGCTATAGCATTTATTTTCACCGCAAAAAGTATCGCACGCTTTAAGCAGTTGGAAAGCGATAAGGATTTTGCTGAGGTTTATTTGCTGGGCTCATTGGCAAGCGTGTTCTTGGCAATGGCTTCTGCGGTCTTATTTAGCTATTTGTTTAGTGACGCCGGTTGCTGATGTTATTAAAAATGTTAGATAGGTGAAGGATTGAGAGGTCGTCCATGAATGTCACGTCGAATGATTCCGGGCCGGAGTTTATCAAGAAATTAATGCCGTGTATTCATCATTTGACAATGGGACCGGGTTTATTTCGCGGCGAGTATTGTGAATCTTCTGATAGGTTTGTTGCAGCAGGGGCTGTGTCGTATTTTAACGTGCGAGATCCGGGCCCGTTGCAGAACATGCAGGATGCTGATTTTATCGACGTCTTTCTTCACGGGAACAATATTCGTAACTGTTTTTATTTCATTAGAAGCTCTGAAAATCCAGCGGTACGAGAAGAGAATGAAGATCTGTATTTCGATAAAAGCCTAACGAAGAGGGAATTTCTTGACAGTATTTATGAGCAACTGAAGCAAATGGAAGACATTGGCTGCTTCTCAAAAGACGAGATAAAAGATCTTGTTTATGCGATTGGGAACAGCTTGATTGACATTGAAATTTCTGGCTTCAAAACGATCATAGGTAGCGGCAGATTTTAGAAGGACCCCTCCTTCGTTTGCCTGATTAAATAGCCGCCGGCTGATTGCCTTTGTCGGCTTGGCTCGCGTCCCCCCAATCTAGTAGACTCTAAACCGTTGCTAGATTAGGGGGATTTTCCATGAAGCGCTCCATGAAACGAGTTTCCGGGGCCGTCGTCGCGCTCGCGCTCGCGGCCGCCCTGGCCCTGTGCGGGCCCGCGGCCTACG
>NZ_QRHM01000028.1:0-24340 GCF_003470325.1 Collinsella sp. AM24-1
CGCAGCCCCGACCCGCGGTCACGAGCGGGGGCTCCTGTCGTTTCCGTGCCCCTGGATTGGGTCATAGTGTCTGTCCGTCCTCCACCTGTGGTATTGCCCTGGTTGGCACTTAGGGACGTTCCTCTTGTGCCGGCACTTGGGGACGGTCCTAGCCGCCTGGGGTCTACCGGTGCATTGGGGGTTTACGCCTTCCATGCATGACAGTCGTCTCTTTTATGTTTCCTTTAGCCGTCGCTGCCTAGGATGGGGGTTAGTCGGTAGGAAGGGAGCGTCTGTATGGACGACGCGAGCGATCGTGCAATCGAAGAGGACATGCTCGATCAGTTCAATTACTTTGACGATGAGGACGAGGAGCTGATCGATCGTCGCGAGCCGGCGTCGCTCGATGCTTTCGACCTTGTTGATGAAGGGCCCGACGAGGACGAGGTCGAATCGACGGAACCCCCACAGCCTTCGCGCCATGATTCGTTGCTCTCAAGAGTCCCTCTGCACCACGGTGTTCGTGCCGGCGCCCTCCATATGAAAACCGACTGGTGCCAGATCGTGACGGCAGGCGGTGAGCTTGCCGTCGATGCGCCGCTCACCGATAAATCATCCATCATTTGCCGCACCGGCATGCTTATGCTCGCGAGCGGAACGGGTGCCTGGCGTGTACGCGATACCATGAATCGCGTCGCCGCTGTACTCGGTGTCACCATCCACGTTGACTTAAGTCTCCTGTCGTTTGAGTGTACTTGTATCGAAGATGGTCACTGCTTTAACGAGGTCGTCAGCCTACCCACAACGGGGGTCAATACTCATCGCATATGGATGATGGAGAGCTTCTTAAAGGAAATCGAGGTTTACGGGCGCCGGTTTACCGTGCATGAGTACCACGAGATGCTCAAGACCGTTGAGAGTTCAAAACCCGATTACACTCCCTGGCAACAGGGCATTGCGGCGGCCTGTGCTTGCGGCGCCTTTGTCTTTTTGCTCGGCGGCGGCCCTATCGAGATGGCCTGTGCATTTGTGGGCGCTGGTGTCGGCAACTTTGCGCGCTCCCATATTCTCAAGCAGGGCCTTGGCCAGTTTAGCGCGCTGACGATCGGCGTTGCACTCGCTTGCGTCTCGTATCTGCTGGCATTGCTTGGCCTTGGCCAGGTCATACCGGGGGCAATGTCGCACCAAGAAGGCTATATCGGCGCCATGCTCTTTGTGATCCCCGGCTTTCCTCTCATTACGGCAGGCCTCGACATCGCTAAGCTCGACATGCGAAGCGGCATTGAGCGTCTTTCGTATGCTGTGTCGATTATTGTGATGGCGACCCTCGTAGGCTGGATGGTTGCCGAGTGTGTGGGGCTGGCGCCGGATGATTTTGCCCCGCTCGGCCTCTCACCGTTGGCTCTTACACTCTTGCGTATTGTGATGAGCTTTGTCGGAGTATTTGGCTTCTCGGTTATGTTCAACAGTCCGGTAAAGATGGCAGCGGCGGCAGGGCTCATCGGCGCCGTGTCTAATACCTTGCGCCTTACGCTCGTTGATGCGCCGACGCTGCTTCCCTTCCTGGGTCTGAGCGTGGGTATGCCTCCCGAGGCAGCAGCGTTTATCGGCGCGCTGGTATCGGGACTGCTCGCGAGCTTAGCCGAAATCAAACTCACCTACCCACGCATCGCCCTCACGGTGCCGTCGATTGTCATTATGGTGCCGGGCTTGTATCTGTATCGCTCGATGTATTACATGTGCACCTTCGACACGGTCAATATGCTCGGCTGGTTTGTGCGTGCAGTGCTCATCGTGGCGTTTCTGCCCGTTGGCCTGGGCGTGGCGCGTACGCTCACCGACCCTCGCTGGCGCCACACTAGCTAATTGGCGCAAGTGAAACTGATCCGCATAACATGAACGTGGATAATCTCCCGTTTTTGGCCTGTTTACGGGCTCAAAACGGGAGATTATCCACGTTCATGGAATGGGTGTCCGAAAATCCACGCTCGTTGGGCCGATGCAGACGCACCTGGCGATTCCTTTTTTGTAGACGTTGTCACGCGGCTACGGGCGGGAAAGGTCCCAACGGTTAACATATAATCCATATGGGTAAAGAGACCAAAGCGCTGCCGCGGGGCGGCGCTTTGCGTTTGAAAAAAACTAGCTCGTCTAAGAGGAACTAGCATGTTAGACCGTTTTACCGATCGCGCGCGCAAGGTCATGTCCATGGCCAAGCAAGAGGCGCTCGATCTACACTCAAATAAGGTGGGCACCGAGCACCTGCTGCTCGCGCTTGCCAAGGAGGACGAGGGCATCGCTGCCGAGGCGCTGCGCTCGCTCGATATCTCCTACGACGACATCATGGACACCCTCAAAGAGGTCCAGACCACGGTTCCCGAGCCCAGCGAGGAGACCGAGGCGGCCAAGCTCGCCTTTACGCCGCTCGTCATCAGCGTGATGGAGCGTTCATTCCGCGTGGCACGTGAGAACAACCAGACCTACGTGTCGACCGAGCACCTGCTCATCGGTATCGTCGAAGAGGGCAACGGCATGGCCATGGACATCCTCATGCGCTTGGGTGTGTCGTCCGCCTCCATCAAAAAGGCTATCGAGAAACTCACCGCCAAGGACCAGGACAAGAAGCGTCCGCTCGCCGGCGCCGGTGCTGGTCGTCCCGGTGCGGGCCTGCCGTTCTTTAGCGGCTCGGATGCCTCTCAGCAAAAGGGGAGTGGCACCGATACGCTTAAGCAGTTCGCGACCAACCTCACGCAGAAGGCACGCGACGGCGAGCTCGACCCTGTAATTGGTCGCGAAAAGGAAGTCCAGCGTATGATGGAGATCCTTTCGCGCCGCACCAAGAACAACCCGCTCATTCTGGGCGACCCCGGCGTGGGCAAGACGGCCATCGTCGAGGGCCTAGCTCAGCAGATTGCAGCCGGCAACGTGCCCGAGAACCTCATGAACCAGAACATCTGGACGCTTGACCTGCCGGGTCTTGTCGCGGGCGCCAAGTATCGCGGCGAGTTTGAGGAGCGCCTCAAGAACGTGATCCAGGAGGCCACCGAAGCCGACGACGTCATCCTGTTTATCGACGAGATGCACACCATCATCGGTGCCGGTTCTGCCGAGGGGTCCATCGATGCAAGTTCCATGCTCAAGCCCGTGCTCGCGCGTGGTGCCTTCCAGATTATCGGCGCCACCACGGCCGAGGAATTCCGCAAGTACCTCACCAAGGACCCAGCCTTCGAGCGTCGCTTCCAGACCATCGATGTCGAGGAGCCGAGCGTCGAGGACACGGTCAAGATCCTGACTGCGCTCAAGCCGCGCTACGAGGAGCACCACCACGTGCGTTACACGCAGGGTGCCATCGAGGCCGCTGCGAACCTCTCCAACCGCTACATTCAGGATCGCTTCCTGCCCGATAAGGCCATCGACCTCATTGACGAGGCCGGTGCCCGCGCTCGCATCGCCGCGAATCGCGCACCCGAGCCGGTGCGCGAGGCCGAGCATCGCATCGAGGAACTCAAGGCTGCCGCACAGGAGGCTACCGAGAGCGACGACATGAACAAGGCCGCCGAGATCACCGAGCAGCAGAAGGCTGCCGAGATTGAACTCGCCGAGGCCAAGGCTGCCTGGACCGCCGAGCTCGACGCCAGCCCGCTCACCATCGACGTAAGTCAGATCGCCGATATCGTGTCCGTGACCTCGGGCGTGCCGGTGTCCTCGCTTACCGAGAGCGAGAGCCGCCGCCTGCTGCAGACCGAAAGCGTGCTCAAGACCCGCATCATCGGCCAGGACGAGGCTGTCGAGGCCGTGGCCAAGGCAGTGCGCCGCAGCCGTTCACCCCTCAAGGACCCGCGTCGCCCCGGCGGCAGCTTTATCTTCCTGGGTCCCACCGGCACGGGCAAGACCGAGCTCGCCAAGACGCTTGCCGAGTACCTCTTTGGCAGCAAGGATGCGCTCATCAGCTTCGACATGTCCGAGTTCGGTAGCGAGTTCGAGGTATCCAAGCTCATCGGTAGCCCTCCGGGTTACGTTGGTCACGACGAGGGCGGCCAGCTCACTAAGGCCGTTCGTCGCCACCCGTACTCGGTCGTGCTGTTCGACGAGATCGAGAAGGCGCACCCCGACATCTTCAACATCCTGCTGCAGGTGCTGGAGGAGGGCCGCCTGACTGATAGCCAGGGCAAGACGGTCGACTTCCGCAATACCGTGATCATCATGACGTCCAACGTGGGCGCCCGCGAGATTGCGCAGGATGCGAGCGTGGGCTTTGGCACCACCGGCGAGCAGGGTCTCACGTCGAGTGAGATCCGCGGCCGCGCGATGGGCGAGCTCAAGCGCCTGTTCCGCCCCGAGCTGCTCAACCGCATCGACGACATCGTGGTGTTCCAGAAGCTCTCGGGCGAGAACCTGACCAAGATTGCTCACCTGCTGGTGGACGATCTGCGCCAGCGCCTGATTGCCAACGGCATGAACATCAAGCTCACCGATGCGGCCTATAACAAGATCGTGGCCGAGGGCACCGACCTCACCAACGGTGCGCGTCCGCTGCGCCGTGCTATTCAAAAGCTCATCGAGGACCCGCTGTCCGAGGAGCTTCTGGCCGGCGAGTGGGGTGAGGGCGATACCGTCCTGTGCGACGTGGCCGATGGCAAGTTTGTCTTTAGCCATGGCACGGGCGAGATCCCGGCACCGCGTCCGGCGGGCACGCTCGGTGGCGATACCGCCCCGGCGGCACCGCACACCGGCAACGCCGCGCCCGTGAGCGGCGGCGTGACCTCGGGCCCCGGCGGCATGATGCAAGCCGGCTCTGGCGCGCTGTAGGGCGTAACAAAACCTTGTGTCCACGAGGGCGTTCCAAAGGAGCGCCCTTTTTCTGTTGGAAAGGCCCCTTCGTTCAAAGTAGATCTCATTAAACATATCAATGGCGTATGCATAAACGTTGATCAAGCGTTGAGGTTGGTTGAAGGGCCCAACGTCCCTTCGGCGCGGCCCGTCTAACATGCTTTATCTTAATAAAGTGGCGTTTTCCCGCCGTTAGCCGATGATGCAAGGGCGCTCGGCGTTTTCGACTGGTTTATGCACGCAAAGTCTGGGAATATACAAGTCGCATGTCTTACTGTCTAACCAGTTGCGCCAAGGAGGCACCATGGACTACAAGATTACTGGCTACGAGCCTGCCCAGCTGTTCCATTTCTTTGAGGAGGTCAGCGCGATCCCCCGTGGGTCTGGCAACGAGAAGGGCATCAGCGATTTCCTGGTTGCGTTTGCCAAGGAGCGCGGCCTCGACGTGTATCAGGACGAGGTCTACAACGTCATCATTCGCAAGCCCGCATCTGCCGGTGCCGAGAATGCCCCGACCGTGATGCTGCAGGGCCACATCGATATGGTGTGCGACAAGTTGGGCTCCGTTGAGCACGACTTTACGACCGACGGTATCGACCTGGTCGTCAAGGACGGCGTCCTCACCGCTAACGGCACCACCCTGGGCGCCGACAACGGCATTGCTGTCGCTCTGATGCTTACCGTGCTCAACGACGATTCGATTGCTCATCCGGCCCTCGAGTGCGTGTTCACCACCGACGAGGAGACTGGTCTGGTTGGCGCTGAGACGCTCGACAAGTCCCAGATCAGCGCCCGCACCATGATTAACCTTGACTCCGAGGAAGAGGGCGTTGCCACCGTCAGCTGCGCCGGCGGCGTCGTCGTTACCTACACCTGCCCCATCGCGCGCGAGCACAAGACCGGTAGCACCCTCACGCTCGACATCTCCGGCCTGCTGGGCGGCCACTCCGGCAGCGATATCCACCTGGAGCGCGGCAACGGCAACCTCATCATGGCCCGCATCATCGACCGCCTGATGGTTGCCGGCGAGCCCGCCATCGTGAGCTTTAACGGCGGCACCAAGGACAACGCCATCAACCGTGAGTGCAAGGCTGTTCTGGTCTATGCCGACCACGCTGCCGCCGAGGCCGCGGCCCAGATCGCAAAGGACATCATCGCCGACGTTACTGCCGAGCTCGAGGTCTTCGACCCCGGCTTTACCTGCACCGTCGAGATTGCCGACGACGCCGAGGTCGAGGCCATGGACCAGAAGTCCGCGCTTGCCCTCATCCGCGCCCTGCGTCTTGCCCCTAACGGCGTGATTCGCCGCAACGTCGCCACCGACGGCTCCGTCGAGGTTTCCTCCAACATCGGTGTGGTTGCCACCTCTGACGACGAGGTTAAGATCATGCTTTCCCCGCGCTCCTCGATCACCTCGCTGCAGAACGAGTTCAAGGATCGTTTGCAGACGCTTGCCGATGTCCTGGGCTTCGACGCCAAGTTTGAGTTCGAGTATCCCGGCTGGAGCTATGCCGAGCATTCGCCGGTCCGCGACGTCTTTGTCGAGAGCTATCGCGAGCTCTTTGGCTCCGAGCTGCGCATCGAGTCCATTCACGCCGGCCTTGAGTGCGGCCTGTTTGCCGAGGCCCTGCACGGCCTGGACGCCATCGCCGTGGGCCCGACGCTCTCCGATGTCCACACCCCGGACGAGAGCATGGAGCTCGCTTCTGCCGAGCGCTTCTACGAGCTGCTCATCGACGTGCTCAAGCGCCTCGCCGCGTAAAGGTTGCGCTAGCAGCAGTCCGAGCCACGTGCTAGCGGATTGCAAATGACATTACGAGAGGGGGTACCCGGTCTTTTGCGACAGGTGTCCCCTCTCTTCTTTTAAGAAATGGGAAATTGATTGGCGTCTAGCCCATATCCGCCCTGATGAGGTCGAGGGTTCGCTGGCAGTTTTCGCGGACGGGGCCGAGCATATGATCGCGCAGGTCCGCCATGCCGGGCAGGTCGGCGTATTCGTCCATGACCTCTTCCATGCAAATGGGTACCTCGTAGGCGAGGTCCATCATGGTCGCAAAGCAAAACTTCTCGGATAGCCCGGCATCGGTGAGCGCCGTCTCCAGCGCGGGGTCGCCCATACCGTGGTATCGGCGGATAGCACCTGGACCGATGCGCCCCACACGATTTTCGCCGCCAACGCTCATAGCAAGGCGTGCCCGACGTCGCATGCTCTCATACGCCAAGCCCGATGCGACATCGTACATGGGTGCGAGTGCCGCGTTTGTGCCTTTGCCTAGGATGAGCGAGTAGTTTTTAGCGTGTGCGTCAGGCGCTCCGATAATGGCGTTATAGAACAACATATAGGTAAAAAGCACAAGATTCATGTGGTGGGGGACTGTGTTAATCAGTCGTTCTTGGATGTCTCGTGTAGTCGGTCCTCCGTCGGCGGTGTATTTCTGGCTTGGCAATACACCGAGCGCCTGGCAAAAGTCCTCCTGATGCAGCCTTTCGATACTTCCGCTGTTATTGACCATTCTGTCGTACCGTTCAACGACGAGTGCGGCTTCGTCTTCAAATGTGCAATAGGAGACGTTGGCAGTTGGAATGCCAACACGCCGAGCCGTTTTCATGCAGACGAATTCGTTTAAGGCCTGATGTTTGAACCCGACGACACCATTTTTGAAGATATGGGTAGTGGGGGATGACCCTAGACATTCGTACCATTGGCCATCATGCCAAGCTAGTGCAAATTTGCCTTGGTTGCCGCCCAGGGACCAGCTTTCGTTGGAGCCCATCCATGTCTCTCTTTCGTCATCGCGAATTGCTTTAAGCTTGTGAGCGATTTGAGAATTGGTAAGCGGGCGGTATGCGGAGACCCTGCCACGGACGGCGTCTAATTGATCGGCTCGACAAAACTGAACGGCCCCCGCGCAGTCAAGACCGATATGGCACAAGAGGGCGACGGGGTTGTTAGATGCAACATCATGCTCGGTGGCAATGGCGCGACGCTGCTCTTGACTGTCGGGCAAAAGGCCAAATAGGAACGGGCGGACGATGTTATGGCCATACGTGCGATTGGAAAGCGGCATTGTTAGCGATAGCGGTGCCCCGCGATAGGTTGGGGCGTATACAAAGCTGCAGAGTCCATGCTCGTCTTGCCGGAGAGTGCCTGCGATTTCGCCACAAATGAGGGTCGCAAGCTCCATTTCTGCCATTTATTTCACAACCTTACAGCCAAAGGAGAGGTCTGAAGTGTCGGTAAGGCCTTGCTCGGCTGCGATTTGGGCCAGCAAGGCACCATAGGAAGATGGCGCTCCTTGTCGAGCGGGTCGTCTGCCTACGCTTGGCTTTGGCAGGGCATTCGAGTTCGCGATAGGGAGGTCCGCTATCGTCGTTGGATGTTCGGAGGGCGATGCGATGGAGTCGTTATCGCTTTGCGCAAAGAGGCCTATGCCGAGTGCGTTAAAGACAGTCAGCAGCTTGTCGAGTCGAATGCCAGTGGCGTCTCCTAGCTCGAGCGATGCGAGCAGGCGCTCCGAAACACCGGCTTTTTTAGCGAGGGCGGCACGGGTGAGACCCTGAGCCTCGCGTGCCTGACGCACATAGATGCCAGCTTGCCGCGGTGTGGTGATGGGAAGGGTATCCATGGCGATCTCCTAACGTGCAGACTTTTGCATATCAGTATGACATGCAAAAGCCTGCACGAAAAGGTATTATGCAAAACTCTGCATGAGACCTCTACATTGACGTTGAGCTTATGAGAGGCGTTTTTTATATCGCGAGAATCCCCAGATGCTCAAGCAAGATCTTAAGCCCGATGAAGACGAGCACGACGCCGCCCACGATGGTGGCAGGCTTTTCGTAGCGCGCGCCAAAGGTGTGGCCGATCGCTACGCCGGCGACGGAGAAGATAAAGGTCGTGATGCCGATGAGCGACACGGCGGGCATGATGTCGACCGAGAGCGCGGCAAATGAGATGCCTACGGCTAGGGCGTCGATTGAGGTGGCGATGGCGAGGATTAGGTACTCGCCCAGGTCAATCTTTTCGGCATCCTCGCCGTCGCCCTCATCCTCGTCCTCGTCCTCGGTAAAGGCCTCCCACAGCATTTTGCCGCCAATGAAGGCGAGCAGGATAAAGGCGATCCAGTGGTCGATGGGGCCGATGATGCCCATAAACTGGCTGCCAAGCGCCCATCCGATCACGGGCATGCCGGCCTGGAAGCCGCCAAAGAACAGGCCGAGCACTACGGCGACCTTAAGGTTGATCTTCTTCATGCCAAGGCCCTTGCAGATGGATACGGCAAAGGCGTCCATCGAAAGGCCAACGGCGAGCAGCACGAGCTCTGCGAGTCCCATAGTCTGGCTCCCTCTCTGCGGGCGGGCCCGCGTGTACCTCTTGGGGGAGCAACAAAAAGACTAACCTTGGCACATGGTTGATTGGGTAGTCAAAAGAGCCCGTCCCAAATTAGCTATCTTAGCGGTGTTCGCTCATTCTGTAAGCATCGGATTTCGCGAGCGCCGCGGGGACAAACCGTGAGAAACTAATTAGCGTTTATGGAGCGTATACGATGGGAGCGATGCCTTGGATAAGAACGAGCTGCAAAAGCGTATGGAACAGGCCATCCGCCTGACGGCACCTGGTCAGCCGATCCGCACTGCCCTCGACATGATCATCGCCGGTCACCTGGGCGCCCTTATCTGCGTTGGCGACACCGAAAACGTGCTCGCTGCCGGTAACGACGGCTTCCCGCTCAACATTTCGTTCACCTCGAACCGTCTGTTCGAGCTCTCCAAGATGGACGGCGCCATCGTCATCGACGGCGACCTCACCCAGATCCTGCGCGCCAACTTCCATCTCAATCCCGATCCCTCGCTTGCCACGAGCGAGACGGGCATGCGTCATCGCACCGCCGCTCGCATGTCGGTGCTCACCGATGCCATTGTGATCTCGGTCTCGGCCCGTCGTGCCGTCGTCAACGTGTACGTTCACGGCAAGAGCTACGAGATCCAGCCCGTCACCACCATCATGAGCTCGGTCAACCAGCTCGTCGCCACGCTCCAGACTACCCGTCAGTCGCTCGACCGCTCCCTGCTGCGCCTGACGGCCCTCGAGCTCGACGACTACGTTACGCTCGCCGACATTACCGGTATTTTCTCGAGCTTCGAGATCATGCAGCAGGCAAAGACCGAGCTTAAGGATTGCATCGTCAAGTTGGGCAACCAGGGCAAGCTCGTGCAGATGCAGCTCGAGCAGCTCGCGGGCTCCAGCATGGATACCGAGTATGACCTGATGATCCGCGACTACGCAAGTGATTCTTCCGAGGCTAATGCCGAGAAGATTCGCGCCAACCTAAGCCGTATGACACCTAAGGACCTGTCCGACCCACAGCATGTGGCGGCGGTTCTGGGTTACGACGACCTGGACGAGGACTCCGTCATGACACCGCTGGGCCTGCGCACGCTTTCGCGCGTGTCCGTCGTGCGCGACGGCGTGGCCGAGAAAATCGTCGACGAGTATGGATCGCTGCAGGAGCTCATGGACGACATCAGCGAGGATCCGGAGCGCCTGGGCGACTTTGGCGTTAACAACCCTGCCATTCTTGCGGACTCCCTGTACCGCATGAAGGGCACCAAACAGGGGAACGCATAATGGCTCCCGTATGCGCCGTGGTCGTTGCCGGCGGCAGCGGCCAGCGCTTTGGAAATCCCGGCGGCAAGCAGCTCGTTAACGTGGCGGGCCGTCCGCTCATGAGCTGGTCTATCCGTGCGTTCGATCGTAGCGACAAGGTCGGTCACATCGTGGTGGTGTGTCCTGCCGAGCGTCGTGTCGAGATGCGCCGCCTGGCCATCAGCCCGTATTCGTATAGCACGCCCATCAGCTTTGCCGATGCCGGCGATACCCGCCAGGACTCCACCCGTGCCGGCGTGCATGCGGTACCGGCGGGTTTCGAATATGTCGCCATCCACGACGGCGCCCGTCCGCTCATCACGACCGAGGCCATCGATCACGCGATCGACGTGCTTGTGGGTGACCGCTCGCTCGACGGCGTCGTGTGCGGCCAGCCCGCGATCGACACGCTCAAGATCGTCGACGGCGACAATATCGTCGAGACGCCGCCGCGCGAGCTCTATTGGGCCGCGCAGACGCCGCAGATCTTTAGCGTCGATGCTATGAAGCGCGCCCACGCTGCAGCCATTGCCGAGGGCTTTATCGGTACCGACGATTCGTCACTGGTCGAGCGCATGGGTGGGCGCGTCCGCTGCGTCCAGAGCCCGCGCGATAACCTTAAGGTGACGGTGCCCGAGGACCTGCGCCCCGTAACCGCGATTCTGCTTGGCCGTATGGCCGAGGGAGAGGACCTTCCCCATGTTCAGTAACCTGCGCATTGGCCACGGCTACGACGTCCACCGTTTGGTGGAGGGGCGTCGATGTATCATCGGCGGGGTCGACATTCCCTACGAGCGCGGCCTGCTGGGCCACTCGGATGCCGATGTGCTTGCGCACGCCTTGGCCGACGCCATTCTGGGCGCCTGCCGCGGGGGAGACATCGGCAAGCTATTCCCCGACACCGATTCCGCCTACGAGGGTGCCGATTCGATGGTGCTGCTCGCTCGCGTGATGGACTATGCGCGCGAGTTGGGCTTTGAGTTTGTCGATGCCGATTGCACCATTGCCTGTCAGCAGCCCAAGATCACCCCGCACCGCGATGCCATGCGCGCCAACCTTGCCCATGCCTTGGGCGTTGACGTCGAAAACGTGGGCGTCGCCGCCACTACGACCGAAAAGCTCGGTTGGGAAGGCCAGGGCGAGGGAATCGGTGCCTGGGCCGTCTGCCTGCTACAGAAAACCGTTAAGGAGTAACGAATGCGTATCTACAATAGCGCTACCCATAAAAAGGAAGAGTTCCAGCCCATCGAGTCCGGCAAGGTCAGCATGTACGTGTGCGGCCCCACGGTCTACGACAACATCCACATCGGCAATGCCCGCACGTTCATCAGCTTTGACGTGATTCGTCGCTGGCTCATCGCGAGCGGCTACGAGGTCACGTTCGCCCAGAACCTCACCGATGTCGATGACAAGATCATCAAGCGCGCCAACGAGCAGGGCCGTACGGCTGCCGAGGTCGCGACGGAGTTCTCCGACAAGTTCATCGGCGTCATGCGCGCCGCCAACGTGCTCGATCCCGATGTGCGCCCCCGCGCCACCAAGGAGATCGGCCCCATGATCGCCATGATCAAGACGCTTATCGAGCAGGGCCACGCTTACGCAGCCGATAACGGCGATGTGTACTTTGCCGTGCGCAGCGATCCCAACTATGGTCAGGTCTCGGGCCGCAACATCGACGACCTTATGGTTGGCGCGCGCATCGAGGAGAACGAGGACAAGAACGACCCGCTCGACTTTGCCCTGTGGAAGGCCGCCAAGCCCGGCGAGCCCAGCTGGCCGAGCCCCTGGGGCGAGGGCCGTCCCGGCTGGCACACCGAGTGCGCCGCCATGGTGCACCGCTACCTGGGCACCCCGATCGACATCCACGGCGGCGGCTCCGATCTTGCCTTCCCGCATCACGAGAACGAGTGCGCCCAGGCCACCTGCGCCTGGCACCAGGGCTTCTCCAACACCTGGATGCACACGGGCATGCTGCTGGTAGACGGCGAGAAGATGTCCAAGTCGCTCGGCAACTTCTTTACGCTGGCCGAGGTGCTCGAGCAGCACTCCGCTGCCGCCCTGCGCCTGCTGATGCTGCAGACGAGCTATCGCTCGCCGCTCGACTTTTCTTGGGAGCGCCTGGAGGGTGCCGAGAACTCGCTCACGCGTATCGCCGGTACGGTCGAGAACCTGCGCTGGGCCGCGAACCATGCGACGGCCGACGCCGATGAGGCAGCATCCGAGGCGTTTGCCTCCAAGGCCGCCGAGACCCGTGCCACCTTTAAGGAGTGCATGGACGACGACTTTAACACCGCCGGCGCCATGGGCGCCGTCTTTGGCTTTGTGACCGAGTGCAACCAGTACCTGGAGCAGGCGGGCGACGCTGCCGACAAGGCCGCCGCGCTTGCCGCCGCCGATACGCTGGTCGAGCTGCTCGACACATTTGGCGTTGAGCTTCCCGAGCCCAAGGTCGAGCTGCCGCTGGGCCTGCTGGGCGTTGCCGCCGGCCTAGTCGCCTACACGGGTGACGACGTGGACGAGGCCGCTGCCAAGATTCTCGAGGCCCGCGCCGAGGCCCGCGCCGCCAAGAACTGGGATCTGGCCGACGCCATCCGCGACCAGCTCAAGGACCTCGGGCTGACGATCGAGGATACTGCCGCTGGCACCCGTATTAAGAGTCTCTAGTATTTGTCGACCGTTCGAGGTGCGGCAGATTGCCTTGAAAGAGGAGGGCATAGACCTGGTGGTCATGCCCGACGATTGAAAGGCAAGGTGCCGTGGCTCGGACGGTCGATTCTTGTTCGTTATCTATTTAAGGAGGCCGTTATATGGCCGACAATCGCAAGCGTGCATCGCGTGGGGGCAAGCAGGCTGCTTCTGGCTCGCGTCCGATTCGCCGCAACGACCGCGCTGCCGCTCCCAAGGGCCAGCGCGAGCGTGGCCGCGATAACGTCCAGGTTCCCAAGGGCGAGTTTATCGAAGGTCGTCGTGCTGCCGCCGAGGCGCTGCGCACCGGTTTTCCCGTCAAGTGCGCGCTCATTGCCGAGGGCGGGGAGCGCGATGCCGCTCTGTCTCGTCTGGTCGACGACCTCAACGCCGCGGGCGTCCGCATTAAGTATGTGCAGCGCGCGCAGCTCGACGCACTGTCGAGCCATGGCGCTCACCAGGGCATCGCGCTCGAGGTTGGCAACTTCCCCTATGCCGATGTCGCCGATATTCTCGACCGCGCGGGCGACAGTCCGGCGCTCGTCATCGTGCTCGACCATGTGACCGATGACGGTAACTTTGGCGCCATCGTGCGCTCTGCCGAGGTCGTGGGCGCCGCGGGCGTCATCATCGCCAACAAGCGTGCCGCCGGCGTGACCGTGGGCAGCTACAAGACTTCAGCCGGCGCCGTCATGCATCTGCCTATCGCGCAGGTGCCCAACATCGCCCGTGCGCTCGACGATCTTAAGGCCGCTGGCTTTTGGGTGGGCGGCGCTTCCGAGCACGCCGAGGGCAGCTGCTGGGATGCTCCCTTCGAGGGCCGCGTGGCGCTCGTCATGGGCTCCGAGGGTGATGGCATCTCGCGTCTGGTGCTCGAGAAATGCGACTTTTTAACCAAGCTTCCCCAGCGCGGCATGACCGAGAGCCTCAACGTTGCCCAGGCGACCACGGCGCTGTGCTTTGAGTGGCTGCGTCGCAACGCCGGCGAGCTCATGGGGGAGGAGTAGCGCATGTCCAAGAAGAACCGCGCCAAGTCCAAGGCCAAGCGCTTTGGCGAGGGCTCGGCCAAGCCGATTGTTTCGGCCGCGACCTATGGCGTGGGCGGCAATGCGTTTGCGCAGGCCATCGCCGATCCGGTCTCGACGGTGCACTCCAACAAGCCCGAGCTGCTTGTGGTTGACGGTTACAACGTGATCCACTGCACGCCGCGCTACGAAAAGCTCGTGTACGACCATTCCGACGATCCATATTCCAGCGACGTTCACGATATGGCGCGCACCGCCCTCATCAACGACGTCGCCGCCTTTGCCCAGGGCCGCTACGAGGCCGTGATCGTGTTCGACGGTGCGGGCAATATCTCCAGCGAGCGCCCCAACCTGCCGGCCCGTGGCGTGCGCATCGAGTTTTCGCCGACGGGTGTCTCTGCCGATACCGTGGTGCAGAAGCTCTGCATTGAGGCGCGCGAGGAAGGTCGCGCGTGCTCCGTGGTGTCGAGCGACGGCACGATCCAGGCCGTCGTCATGGGCAAGGGAGTCACGCGCATCTCGAGCCGCATGCTGGTGGACGAGATCAAGCAGATCGATAACGACGTTCACGAGGCAGAGGAAGCTCCGCAGATCAAGATGACCCTGGGCAGCCGCCTGAGCCCCGATGCCCTGGCAAAGCTCAAGGCCCTCCGCGGGAGGTAGGGGAGCTGACGGTGCGACGCTGTCTCGCTAACTCCATTCAGCGATGTCGATCATTCTACGGAGGCGCCATGTAAGTGCCTCTTTTAGATATGGCAGCCTTGCCGTGAGCGCGTCGTTTCTGGACAGAATCTCGAGTGCCTCGTCAACGAAGCCTTCGAGTTTGTCGCCGTCAAACCAGCTCATATCCTCAACAAGCAGCATTTGTTTCGCGGGGCTTGAATGAAACTGCGCGCTGGTAAAACTGTGCTCTCCTGCCCGAAGCTCCTCAAGAGAAATGTTGCACCAGAGCGATGAGCCCGAATCGAAGATGGGGGCAGGTCTGCAGGTTAGCGTGTTGACGTTTCGTACAAGGCCAAAGTTACGCCAATGGCGGTCATAGTTGGCGATGATGTCGTCGCATACAATCATGCGGTCAAGGGCATCCTTGACGCCTGTCACCCCGAGCTCTTCGCAGTTTGCTACATATCGCTCGTAGTCGGTTAGCCGGTCGTCCGCATTTGCGTGCTGGTTTACATAGAACGCAGGGACATATTCTTCTTCGTCAGTTAAGAAGACATCGCATGTGCTCAGGGCAGAAGTACCTGCGCCTTCGAGCGAATAGGGTACATAATCGCAAGCGTTTAGGATGCGACGGTGAAGTGCAGTCGCCACCAGCTCGTTATAAGGTTCCTGGTTTAGATGTGCACCTGCTTTGTGGAGGATTCGACGGTCACCCTCGCACGTCCAATACTTTTGAAGATTGCCGTCCGAGGTGTTGTCGGGCTTTGCAGCAGCTGCCTTACCCTCTGGGGCGAAGGGCGCGATGGACAGAGAGACGTCGTCAAAAGCATTATTGAAGAAGTTAATATCTTTCCACGCGAGACCGGAGCCTTGGGGTCTAATCCAATACTGGTCGGATAAGGAGAGGCCAAGATTTCGCTGTACGAGTTCATCGGGAACATCAACTGCGGCTTCTGCAAGCAGGGAGGCTAGCCCAATGCGTGCGAGCGGGATACCGCGGCCGCGCCACCAGATGCGGAAGGAGTCGAGCGATACAGGTTTGCTGGGAGTAAAAACTCCAATAGGGGCGTGGGCACGATCGACGTCGGCGCCGATGTGGGTGAAGTCTTTCCGTGATCTGCTGTAGACCAGCTGGGCCACTTCGTGCGTGCGGTTCATGAGGGTAAATGCGATTTCGCTTTTCCCATGCCCGCGACGAGGCCGTCCCCCTCTTTTGGTTGCGGAGCGGAGTCGCGTGTCTACGCTGTCTTTGTCGATAAGCCACACGCCAGAAGCCTTGCGGGCGGTCAGCGCGCCGTTCTTAATGAGCTCCTGCACCCTGCGCGGGGTGATGCCGAGCAGCTCGGCTGCTTCCTTTGTAGTTAACATCGCGAAACCCTTCGCCAGAACGAATAGTTTTTCTATTCCATTGTAATTAAAACTATTCGTTCTGACGAATAGTTTTGAGATGTGATCGGTCGAAGGGTCTGTTGCGCCCCGTCCGTAATTCCTTTATTCTTAACTGGCTTCGCGCGAAAGCGCCAAGCGTGCCAGTGTGGCGCAACGGTAGCGCAACTGATTTGTAATCAGTGGGTTGCAGGTTCGATTCCTGTCACTGGCTCCATGAGAGTTTCGGGCTCTGTTCCCTTGTGGAGCAGAGCCCGTTTCTTATTTTGGTGAGTTATCGGGCTCGACGTCCGTCTCGTTCCCCAATTTGTCTCAATCTATAACGCCAAGACGGCTTAATCGTTTCTAGCTGTTACAGATCGAGACGAAAGGTCGAGGATCGGTCCATTTATCTTGATCTGTAACAGACAGGAGAGGGATATCGGTCTAGGTGTTACAGATTGAGATGAAAGTCGCACGCCAATCCCCATACTTGTGGTACCGCGCTGACCGAATAATTGACATCCCCGCAAGGCGTTTTGCATGTCTCGGTTTAGACTGATAGCTTAAGTGCCGATAAGGCTCGACAGCGATGCAAGAAGCGGCGCCGAGCATTTTGTTCCCAGACGCTGCATTCGAAAGGCGTTTTATGAACCTGAAGAGCTTTGATAACCAAAACGAGCTGCTTAAAGATGGTCTTATTGAAGCAATCAATAACGGTGACCGTATTTCGGTTGCCGCGGCACTGTTCTCGATTTATGGATATGGCGAGCTCAAGAAGCAGCTGGAGTCTTGCGATTCCTTTCGATTTATCTATACGGAGCCGACGTTCTTATCCGTCAAGGCCCAAAAGGAGCAGCGTGAATACTACATCCCGCGCATGGGCCGCGAGAGCAGCATCGGCGGCACGGACCTCGAGATCAAGCTCAAAAACGAACTCAGGCAGAAGGCCGTCGCTCGCGAATGTGCCGAGTGGATCAGGCAGAAGGCAGAGTTTCGCTCATACCGGGACGCCAATCGCGCGGCCGGTGGCTATCTCGTCGTTGACAGTGCCGAGCCTGCGGCGTTCCAGCCTATCGAGGGCCTGACGACGTCCGCCCTGGGCACAACGCCCAGCAAGCAGCTCACCATGACTATGGGTATCCCGGGGGACATGGCGCGCCAGTACCTGTGCCAGTTCAATGCCGCCTGGGATTCGGGCGAGCTTGAGGACGTTACCCAAGCGGTAATCGACTCCATCTCCACAATGTATCGCGAGAACCCGCCCGAGCTGGTCTACTACGCAGCGCTCTACCGTATCTTCAGTGAGTTCCTCGAGGACGTCTCGGTGGATGACCTTGCAAAAGAGGGGACCGGCTTCAAGGAGAGCAAAGTCTGGAACCTGCTCTACGATTTCCAGCAGGACGCAGCGCTTGCCATTATCAACAAGCTCCAGACCTACAACGGCTGCATCCTCGCAGACAGCGTCGGCTTGGGCAAGACGTTCACTGCCCTCGCGGTCATTAAGTACTATGAGCTGCTCAACCGCAACGTGCTCGTGCTCTGCCCCAAGCGCCTTTCCGACAACTGGCTCACATACAAAAAGAACTACGTCAACAACCCCATCGCCGCCGATCGCCTGCGCTACGACGTGCTCTACCACACCGATCTGTCCCGTGACAAGGGACTGACGGTCGAGGGCAACGACCTCGAGAAGTTCAACTGGGGCGCCTACGATCTCGTCGTCATCGACGAGTCCCATAACTTCCGCAACGGTGCAGACACCTCGTCCAAGGTCGAGGACGAGACGCAGGGCAATCGCTTTGAGAGGCTCCTCAACAAGGTCATCAAGGACGGAGTCGAGACGAAGGTCTTGATGCTTTCGGCCACTCCCGTCAACAACAGGTTCCGCGATCTGCACAACCAGCTCAAGCTCGCCTATCAGGGCGATTCTGATGCGTGGTCGAAGAAGCTCGGACTCGACAAGCCGGTCGATCAGGTATTCCGCGATGCGCAGGGGGCGTTTCGCGACTGGTCCGAGCTGCCCGCGGCCGATAGGACCACGACGGCGCTGACGGATCGGCTCGACTTCAACTTCTTCCAGATTCTCGACCGCGTTACCGTCGCGCGCTCGCGCAGACATGTGCAGCGCTACTACGATGTATCCGCGATCGGCCCGTTCCCCAAGAGGCTTAAGCCGGTATCGTTGCGGCCGAGTCTGGCCACCTCGGACGAGGCGGGCACCTACTCGCAGATAGCCGACACACTCGCCTCGCTCACGCTCGCGGTCTACCTGCCCACGGTCTATCTCCATCCCAGCGCGGCGCCCAAGTACGCCGATGAGCATGGTCGCCCTCCCACCAGCGGCCGCGAGCAGGGAATGGTCAAGCTCATGTCCTCCATTCTGCTCAAGCGCCTGGAGAGCTCCGTCTACGCCTTTGAGATCACGCTGGGCAAGATCATCGAGGTCATTAGGCACAATCTAAAGGTTATTGAGGGCTATCGCGCCGGCGCGTCCGGCGCGTCGGTCGAGGGCGTCGAGACCTTTGAGTATGAGGAGGGGGACACCGACTTCACGGTCGGCACCAAGAGCAGGTTCTCGCTCGAGGACATGGACTGGATCAGCTGGGAGCGCGATATGCTCAAGGACCTCGAGGCGCTCGAGGACATCCGCCAGCTCATCGTTCCCATCGATGCCGAGCATGACGCGAAACTGGCCGAGCTCAGGCGCGTTATTGCGGACAAGGTCGAGAACCCCATAAACCCGGGCAACAAGAAGCTGCTGATCTTTACGGCGTTCGCGGACACGGCGGATTACCTCTACGAGAACATCGGCGCCTATGTCGAGGATCGCTACGGGCTCGAGGTGGCGGAGGTCGCCGGCGGCTCGCAGAGCGCCCGCTGCTCGGTCGAGGGCGTCCGCAACGACATGAACGAAGTCATCACCTGCTTCAGTCCCGTGTCGAAGGACCGCGACGTCGCGTATCCGAGGCTCAAGGGCAAGGACATCGACGTGCTCATCGCGACCGACTGCATCTCCGAGGGCCAGAACCTGCAGGACTGCGACTGCGTCATCAACTACGACATCCACTGGAACCCGGTGCGCATCGTGCAGCGCTTTGGCCGTGTCGACCGCATCGGCTCCAAGAACGCCTGCATCCAGCTCATCAACTTCTGGCCCGATGTTGAGCTCGACGAGTACATCAACCTCAAGGCGCGCGTGGAGAACAAGATGCATGCGTTGGTTATGGCGTCGACGGGCGACGACGACTACATCAACGAGGACGAGAAGGGCGACCTGGAATACCGTCGCCAGCAGCTCGAGCGCATGAAGGACGAGGTCGTCGACCTTGAGGACGCGCAGAGTGGTATCTCCATCACCGACCTCGGCCTCAACGACTTCCGTATGGACTTGGTCGAGTACCGGAAGGAGCATCCCGATATCGAAAACGTCCCATACGGCATCGAGGCGGTCGCCGCCGGCGAAGAGCCGGGCACGATATTTGTGCTGCGCAACGCGAACGGCAACATCGATCGCCTTTCCGGCAATCCCATCCACCCCTTCTACCTGGTGTACGTTGGCGAGGATGGGTCGATTCTGCATGGCTACGCCACGCCCAAGGACATCCTGGACGAGATGAGGCGAATCTGCCGAGGCGTCAAGGAGCCGGTCGAAGACCTGTGCCGTGCCTACAATGCCCAGACCGAAGACGGGCGCGACATGGCCGCCCAAACAGATCTGCTGGCAAGTGCGATCGGCTCCATCGTCGAGGGCAAAAACGAGTCCGATATCGACAGCTTTTTCAGCGGCGGGACGACCGGCTTTTTGGAAAACGACATCGAGGGTATCGACGACTTTGAGCTGGTGTGCTTCCTGGTGGTGAAAAAACCATGCTAGGACTTCCGGCAACAACCGAGGTGGGCAGGCGTCTGCCCAAAGAGGCCTTCTACCGCCACATGGACGTCGATGCCGCCACCCGGCGCGACCTTACGGGCGGCGTGGCGGCGATTGTCGTCGCAAACTCCATCAAACCGGCAACGACCAATATCGCCGACGGCAAGGCGGTGCACGAGATACTCGTGCTAAGGATCGATCCCAAAGGCGAGCGGGTGCCCGAGCGCGCCGTGCGCCTGGTGAGCAACGCGACGCCCAACAAGGCAGTGATTGTCGACAGCGGATCCGGCGATATCGCGATTTGCGAGGAGGGCCGTCTGCTGGAGACACGGGATATCGAGCGTCTTGCCTTGAACGGTTTCGACCTCGACATGGTGTGGGATTCCATGCTCGCTCAAGTCGCTTTGGGAGAATTCGATGGTCACGACGTCTGGGCGAGAATTGATCGCCGTGAGAAAATAGACGGGCTGCGCGCTGAGGTCTTCGCGCTCGATACCAAGGTCCGCAGAGAACGTCAAATAGCTCGAAAGAACGAGCTGTTTGCACAGATGAAACGGAAACAGGCCGAGCTTAGACGGCTTGAGGAGGAGTAGCAGTCATGGATAAGATCAGTCAGGAGACTCCCGACCTCACGCAGGAGAACATCGCCAAGATCGCTGCGCTCTTCCCCGATGCGGTGACCGAAGCTATGGACGCAGACGGCAAGGTCACGCTTGCCGTCGATTTCGATGCCCTGCGCGATGACCTCTCCGGCGAGGTCGTTGACGGTCCGCGGGAACGCTACCAGTTCACCTGGCCCGGCAAGCGCGAGGCCAAGCTCGAAGCGCGCCGCCCCATCAAGAAGACCATGCGCCCCTGCCCCGAGAAGTCCAAGGACTGGGACACCACCGAGAACCTCTACATCGAGGGTGACAACCTCGAGGCCCTCAAGATCATGCGCGAGACCTACGCCGGCAAGGTGAAGCTGATCTACATCGACCCACCCTACAACACGGGCCACGACTTCGTCTACGACGACGACTTCTCCAAGACACGCGCGGAATACGATGCCGAGAGCGGCGAGTACGACGAGGAGGGCGGCCGCCTGGTGGCCAACCCTGAGTCAAACGGCCGCTTCCACTCCGACTGGTGCTCAATGATGTACCCCAGGTTGATGCTGGCCAGGGACCTGCTGAGCGATGATGGCGCGATCTTCATCTCGATTGATGACAACGAGGAGCAAAATCTGCTTAAGATAGGTAACGAACTGTTTGGCTCGGGCAATTATGTGGGAAAGCTGTATGTGCAGGTCAATCCTCGTGGTAGAAATCTTGACCGTTATATTGCTAAAACAATCGAGCCGGTCCTTATCTGGGTCAAAAACTATACATGTGGAAACTCGCTAAACCTAATCCCCAAAGATTCCAGGATGTTGTCTGAGTACGACCGAAAAGATGACAAGGGCTCATATAGGGCAATTGGTTTAAGAAATCGAAATCAAAGCTTTAATCCGCAAACACGTCCAAACCTCTACTTTCCTTTATGGATATCCCCGGCTGATGGCTCGGTTGCCCTTGAGAAAGATGAAGCTCACTCAGTAGAACGTCTCCCGCTTGCCGCAGACGGAACTCCAACTTGTTGGACTTGGTCAAAATCGAAAATTCAATCAGAGAATAACTATTTATTCGGCGAACCGTGTGGTAATGAGTGGCGTGTGTATCGTAAGGATTATCTTGAGGAAGGTTCTGCCGCCTTCACGATGGCAAAGTCACTTCAGGCTGATGCGGAGTTTAACAACGACTATGGAAAGAAGCGAATTAAAGAGCTATTTGGATCGAACGTTATGAGCTTTCCCAAGCCCCCTGCTCTCATGAACCGCATTCTTGAAATCGGCTCTTCAAAAGACTCCTTGGTAATGGACTTCTTTTCTGGTTCAGCGACTATGGCCGATGCCGTCATGTCTTTGAACGCTGCTGACGGTGGCAAGCGTCGGTTCATTATGGTCCAGCTTCCGGAGGTTGTTGATGAAGCAACCGAAGCAGGAAAGGAAGGTTACACCACGATCTGTAACGTCGGCGAGGAGCGCATCCGCCGCGCAGGCGAGAAGATCAGGGCCGAGGTCGATGAGGCCAGCAGGCAGCTTGAGCTTGGCGCCGAGCCCAAGCCCGTGCCCGACATCGGCTTCCGTGTGCTGCGCGTGGATGAGTCCTGCTTCAAGGACGAGTACGCCGCGCCGGGGCAGTACGAGCAAGCCGCGCTCGACCTCTTCACCGACAACTCCGCTGAGGACGCCCTGCCGCTTGACCTCCTCTTCCAGGTCCTGCCGGCGTTTCGCATCGAGTACTCCGCGAAGATCGTCGAGCGCGAAATCGGCGGCAAGGCGTGCTTCGACGTCAACGGCGGCCAGCTTATCGCCTGTTTTGACGAGGATGTCGATACCGTGGCATTGGAGGCCATCGCCAAGGAGCGCCCGCTCTACGCCGTCTTCCGCGACGCATGCTTTTCCAACGATGCCGCCGTGGCAAACCTCGAGGAGCTCTTCAAAACCTTCAGTCCCGACACCATCCGTAAGGTGATCTAGGAGATCCGGATGCAGTTCAAGTTTAAAATCCAGCCTTATCAGACTGAGGCTGCTCGTGCGGTGACCGATGTCTTCGCCGGTCAGCCTAACTCTGGCGCCTCGCCCTATCTGCGCGACCTTGGTCGCGCGGCGGACGGCGACGGCACCGAGGCGCTGCCGGGCTTTGAGACGCAGGTCCAGGCATCTGAAGGCTACGCGAATGCCCCCATCGCCCTTGGGTCCGCCACGTTGCTCGAGAACATTCACAAGGTACAGCGCCGCAATCGGATCGTCGAGTCTTCGTCGCTTGCCACTGGTCCCGCTCCGGTAAACCTTGACGTGGAGATGGAGACGGGCACGGGCAAGACCTACGTCTATACCAAGACCATGCTCGAGCTCAACCGTCTCTATGGCTGGACCAAGTTCATCATCGTGGTGCCGTCCGTTGCCATTCGCGAGGGCGTCTACAAGTCTCTCAAGAATACCGAGCAGCACTTTTTTGAGCAGTACGGCAAGGCCATCCGCTACTTTGTCTACAACAGCGCTCGCCTGGGCGACATCGACCGGTTCTCGGCGAGTTCCGATATCAACGTCATGGTCATCAACATGCAGGCGTTCAATACGTCCATGAAGGAGGGCGGGCGCTCCAAGGAGGCCCGTATCATGTATTCCGAGCGCGATGAGTTCGCGAGCCGTCGCCCCATCGACGTGATCGCCGCCAACAACCCCATCGTCATCCTGGACGAGCCGCAGAAGATGGGCGGCAATGCCACCCAGGCCGGCATCGCCCGTTTCCGTCCCATCGCGTGTCTCAACTATTCCGCCACCCACAAGGTTACCCATGATGCCGTTTACGTGCTGGATGCGCTTGACGCATTCAACCAGCGCCTGGTCAAGCGCATCGAGGTCAAGGGCTTCGAACTCAAGAACATGCGCGGAACCGACGGCTACCTGTATCTTCAGGACATCAAGATTTCCAAGAATAAGCCGCCCCAGGCGGTCATCGAGTTCAAGAAACTCAACGCCTCGGGGTCCATCTCCAAACGTGCGCAGGGCTTCTACGAGCAGGACGACATCTATCCCGCGTCCGGCGAGCTCGAGGCGTACCGCGACGGGTTCACCGTGTCCGAGATCGTCCCGGACAGCGATGTTCAGCTGGGCTACGTCAAGTTCCTCAACGGCATCGAGCTCTGCCGCGGCGACGTTTACGGCGATTCTTCCGATCGCGACATGCGCCGAGTGCAGATCCGCGAGACCATCAAAAGCCATCTGGAGAAGGAGGAGGCGCTGTTCGCGCGCGGCATCAAGTGCCTGTCGCTCTTCTTTATCGACGAGGTCGCCAAGTACCGTGTCTACGATGATGACGGCGAGGAGGGCCTGGGCGAGTACGGCCGAATCTTTGAGGAGGAGTACGCGCGCGCCATCGACGAGTACGGCCGCGGGCAGCAGAACCTTGACGCCTCGCTCGATGCGGGTCTCGGGAAGGCGCGCCGTCGCTATCTGGAATGGCTGCGCGGCATCGATGCACATGAGACCCATAAGGGATACTTCTCCATTGACAAGAGGAGTCGTCGCCTGATCGACTCCAAGCTCAAGCGCAACAGCGATGAGTCCGATGACGAGAGCGCCTACGATCTCATCCTCAAGGACAAGGAGCGCTTGCTGTCGTTCGATGAGCCCACGCGCTTTATCTTTGGCTCTGTTAGACCAGGATTGACATACATGTGTCCCCA
>NZ_QRHM01000029.1:0-23706 GCF_003470325.1 Collinsella sp. AM24-1
GTGGCCGCCCTGGAAACCGAATGATGGTACGAGCATCTATTCGGCCTCCAGGGCAGCCACGGATAGAACGGGGCAAATAGAAAAGAGCGACGGACGTCTACTCCCCCGCCACGCTCGCGCGCAGCTTGGCGGCGATGGGCTCGGATGCCAGCAGGAACACGAGCATGACAACGGAGCATGCCAGGCACACAATCCAGGTGCTCGCAAAGGAGCCCGTGGCATCGAACAGCACGCCCGAGACGATGGGGCCCCCGGTGCCGCCGACCATCTCGAGCGAGGTAATGGTGCCCGTGACCTTGCCGAGATCGGCCATGCCAAACTGCTTAGACGCAGCGATCGTGGGCGTTGGAGATGTTGTACTGCGCAAGAGAAATTCCCAAGTCGCTGACGATGAGCGGCTGGAACAGGCTCATGCAGTTGACGAAAATGGTGTAGCACGTGGCCATGATCACGAAGCCAGAGGCCACCACGAACCAGCCGGGGAAGAACTTACGCTGCTGGGACATACTGCTCCTTTTTAACGAACGAGTAGCAAGATTGGGTGCTACCGGTGGTCGGCGATGTAGCCCAAAGCGACGGCGGCATAAGCCGCGGCGCCGAGGGGAAGCTCGGCATCGTTAAAGCGCGCCTTGGGATGATGCTGGGCAAAATGCTCGTCCGTATCGGTCACGGCCGCGCCCACCGTAAAGTACGCACTTGGAATCTCGCTCGAGATAAGTGCGAAATCCTCGCTCGCCATGGCGTGGAATAGCGGCAGGAAGGCAGCCTTGGGCAGCACCGCGCCCACGTAGCCAAGCGAGGCCTGGGTCATATCGCTGTCGAGCACGAGCGGCGGAACGTCCGAAAGCGTCTCGATGGTTGCCAGCGTACGATATGTTGCGGCAACGCCGTTGACGACCTCCGCGATGCGGGTCTTAAGGTGAGCCATGAGCTCGACATCGAAGCCGCGCAACGTTCCCTCGAGCACGCAGGTGTCGGGGATGACGTTGGCCGCCAAACCGCCAGCGAACTTACCCACGGTAAGCGCGACCTCCTTGGCCGCCGGCACCTCGCGAGAGACAAGCTCCTGAAGCGCCAGGTGCACATGCACGCCGGCCGTGATGGGGTCGATGCAGATCTCGGGGCTCGAGCCATGGCCACCCTTGCCCTGCAGCGTGATGCGGAAACCGTACACGCCCGAGAGCGCCGGACTCCCATAGAGCACCAGGCCAAGCGGCGACTGGCTATTGACATGCATGGCAAAGGCGGCCTGGGAACGCGGGTTCTGTAGCAGACCGTCGGCGATGGCGGCGCGGGCACCCTCAAAGGTTTCCTCGCCCGGCTGGAACAGCAACTTAACTGTGGCGTTAGCGTCGACAAGCTCGGACTCGCGGGCCTTGAGCAAACGGGCCGCGCCGAGCAGCGCCGTCGCATGCATATCGTGGCCACAAGCGTGCATGCAGCCGTTGGTGGAAGCGAAAGGCTCGCCCGATTCCTCGACAACGGGCAGGGCATCCATGTCGCCGCGAAGCATGATGACCGTACCGGCCTGTTCGTCCGTGCAGACGCCATTGCCCTGGGCCGCGGCGGCACCGGCGCCGACAAGGCCCACAACACAGGAACCATCGACGAGCGTGGCAAATGGGATTTCCATCTCGGTCAGGCGCGCTTGAATATACGCAGAGGTCTGCGGGAGGCTATTACCCAGCTCGGGCATCTGGTGTAAATCGTGTCGCCACACAGCGAGCTCGTCTGCAAAAGCCTGAGCTTCTGCAACGAGACCGTCACCGATAGCGGCCTGCGCCGCTGCGGTGGCCTTGGGCGCTGATTGCGGTTGAAGATCGGACAGAGCTGGTGCCATAAATGCCCTCCAGTAACGTTTTGGCAGCAAGCACTTTGATAGCGTAAAGTGCAAGGTACAACTTTAAGGGCGACGCATAAAAAATGCCGCCCCGAGAGGGCGGCGCAACAAGTTGTTTACAATTGCGGGCGCGGCTTTTTGCGCAAAAAATCGAAGTGAGTCTCGCTCAAGATAATCGACAGGAAGATAAGCACGAAGCCGGCGAGCAGGCGCGAGGTGAGCGCCTCCCCCATCAGCAGCACCGAAAACAACACGCCCGAAGGCGACTCCATCGAAAGAAGCAGTGAGCCCGTCGAGGCGGGGACATGCGCCAAACCGACGTTTTGGACGAGCAGCGCCGCGCATGTGCAGCCCACCGAGAGGAAAACAGCCACACCGATAAACTCCGGCGTCCATGCAGAGAGGGGCGCCTGAGTCTCGAATAGCAGCGACGTGATTAAACTCAAAACGCCATTGCCCACAAACATCCAAAACGTGATGACGTTGATGTCCATCTTGCGACCGTACTTGGCAGTCACCGCCATCTGGATGGCGAAGAAGATCGCGCCGCCCAAGGTAATAACATCGCCGGCATTGAACTCGACGCTATCGAGCGCTACCAGGCCAATACCCGCCAGGCACAACAACGCTGCACCCAGGTTATACCGGGTAAGCTTTTCACCGCTCAGGACATAGCTTGCAAACGGCACAAGGATGCAATACGTGCCGGTCAAAAAAGCGCTCTTGCCCGCCGTGGTCTGTGCCAGGCCGATCGTCTGCAAACCGTAGGCACCCCACATGAGCGCGCCCATGCCAAGCCCGACGATCAGGTTGCGGGCATTGAAATGAGCGATGATGCGCTTATGGAAAATTGCAAACATAACCAGTGATGCCGGGAGAAAGCGAACATAGACCAGCTCGAACACCGGGATGGTGTCGAGCGCGTCCTTCATAGTGGTAAAGGAGTAGCCCCAGATAATCGCCACCGAAAGCAGTAGAACTTTCCAGAACAACGGCGAACGAGCACCGGCACCACGGGAGGTGCCGCCCGCACCCAGGTCCTCGCGAGCAACAGGGCTATCGGGCATGTTTTCAATTTCGTTGGTAGCGTATTGGGCCATGGAACATCCTCACACTCAAACTGGGCGTGGTGTCCGCACGCGTATGGCTGCGTGCCGCCTCATGGTCAAATAAAAACGGGACGCGCCGGACCCCCGGCACGCCCCGCTACTGTAGCAACAATCAAGCAGCCCATGCAATTCACTCAACTAAAGCGTCAGCAAAGTGAACCTCGATGTTTTGTCAATGTCACACTGTTGCACTAAATAAGCTTCGTGCTTTCAAGCTTTTCGATGATCCAGTCGTTGGCTTTGATGACCGGGCGGCGGAAGACGACGCCCAGGGCCAGCGACGGAATCAGGTAACTCGCCAAGATACCCAACTCAATCCAGTACTCCATATGGTAGGCGCCAGCCATGGCGGCATGCATGGCGTTGATGCCGTGAGTAAACGGCAGGAACGGATAGATCGCCTGGAACACGGGGCCGGTCATCTCGATGGGGAACGTGCCGCCCGAACCGCCGACCTGCATGACCAACAGCACGACAGCGAGCGCCTTGCCGATATCGCCAAACGAAACCGTAAGCGTGTAGACGATATTGGAGAACACGAGACTCGCGACCCAGCCCGCCAGCACAAACTGCAGCGGGTTGTCGCACTGAATGCCAAAGAACAGAATGTCGCCCGCGCACACGAGCGTTGCCTGCAGCAGGGCCAAACCGCCAAAGAACAGGTAACGGCCCAGATAGATCTCGTGCAGGCGTACGGGGATGAGCTCGTTGATGAGCTCGTCGTCGACCGAGACCTTCATCATGGCCGCCAGTACGATCGAGCCGACCCAGAGCGACAGAATCGTATAGAACGGCGCCATGGCCGAACCGTAGTTGCGGATCGGATAGACCGGCTTGCGGTCGAGCGCAACGGGGCCGGAAAGCGACACGGCCAGGCCCTCGGGGTCGTTGCCAATCATCGTCTTGATCGTCGCCAGGTCACCCGACATCAGGGCGCCGTCGAGCTCGTCCTTGAACGCGCTGATCTTGTCCGACGCCTCGCCCAGCTGATCGGAAGCCTTGTTGACCAGCTTTGCGGCCTTGGAGAGACCCTTTGCCAGCGAACCGGATGCGTCGGTCAGGCCGGCAACAGCGCTATCCAGGTCGCCCGAGATGCCGTCGAGCGAATCCAGAACGCCCGAAATAGTTTTCTTGAGCTCCTTGGCCTTGACCGAGAACGTGGAATCGTAGTCGGACTTAGCGCCCGAGATGCCCGCCTTGGCATCGGCGATGGCCTGGTCGACCTCGGCACGCGTGCTGTTGACCTCTGCCATGCTGTCGGAAAGGGACTTTGCGGTTGCCCTCAGGTCGTTGGCATTGTTACGATACTCCGTCGCGATCCTGCCCAGCGATGTAGCCACAGACTTGAGGCTGTCCTGGAGCTTTTCGTCACTCACCTGATCGGCAAAGCTGCGGAGCTGGTCGGCCGTGTCGTCGATTTCCTTGGCACGCGATTCGAGTGCCGACGCGGCTTCGTTGAGCTGGGTCACCGTAACGTTGACATGCTGGTTTGCGGCGTCGAAAGCCTTCGCGAGCTCGGCGGACACGTTGTCAAACGAGCCCGCACTTCCGTCAATCGCGGCGTTGATGGCGTCGTTGGCGGCCTTGAGTGCTTCCTTGGAATCACTAATGCCGCTCTCGGCGTGCTCCATCAACTGCTTGGTAGATTCATCGACCTTACCCGTCTGCTGGAGCATACCGCTCGCCGACGTCAACGAATCGGAGGTCGAACTCAAAATGCCCGCCAGCGAAGTCGCGTTGGCTTGAACGTCCTGCAGGTCCTCGACCGAATCGCCCAGTGTCGAGGACAGGTTGGCGATAAAGCTGCTGACCTGATCGGTGCTCATGTAATCGAGCAGGCTGGACACGGTCTTAAGGCCGATGGTCGTGATGGTCTTGGTAAAGGTCTCATTCACCTGGCTCTGAACGGCGCTCGAACCCTTTTCGGTCACGATCTGGGCGATGGCGTTAGCCTTCTGGTTTTCGTAGAACTCGATGTCGGCGTGCTTCACGTTGGTCGAGAAAAGCGTCATCATGTCGGCGCTAAACGTCTTGGGGATAACGACGGCGGCATAGTATGTGCCCGACTTAACGCCCTCAATCGCCTTATCGCGGTCGTTGAGGACAACCCAGTCAAAGTTCTCGTTACCGCGCAGGGTCGCCGTCACGTTTTCGCCCACGTTGATCTCGACGGGAATCAGGTCGCTCTCGTAGCCCTCATCGGTGTTGACCACTGCAATCTTAAGGTTGCCGGTATTGCCGTACGGATCCCAGCTGCCGGCGATGTTAAACCACGCGTACAGGCACGGCACGATAATGAGGCCCATCACGACGACCATGCCGATCACGGAGCGAGACACGTTTTGGACATCACGCTTAAACAGGTGCAGGATGTTCTTCATTTATGCCTCACCTCCTTTAGAGTGCTTGCCAAGCGGGGTGGTATCTCCATCATTTGTAGCTGTGCTGTCGCTGCCCTGAGATTTACGATGCGCACCAATATGCGGCAGACGGCTCGTGGGCTGTTCGCTGTCCTTGGTGCCCCGCTCGCTGGCGTTGAGACCAAACATGCGACGGGCGGCAGGGATGGCAGCCGTGTGCTCGCGCATCTCGCGGCGCAAGTCCTCGTCCGAAAGCGCCGAGATGCGCATCTGGGTGTTGAGGCTTGCACGGATGTACTCGATGTTGATGAGCCAGCCGCAGATGGCAATGACCGAGATAATCCAGATAACGAGCAGGATGATCTTGCCGTTATTGTCGATATCGAGCACCGTCGAAAGCACAAAGAGCAGAACCTGCACGCCTACCACGGCGGCAAAACCGCCCTTGATGTAGTACGGGTAGCGATGCTCAAACGCCACGGCATGATCGAGCAGCTCGCGACGGTACGAATCCGAATCGAGCATGACGCGCATGGCCGTACGCAGCGAATAACGTTGGCGCGGCAGGTCGTTGGACTCGCAGATCATGAGACCCGTCGTGGAAAGCTGCTTATCAAAGAGCAGATTGAGGTTGAGCAGCAACGGGCGCAGCTGCAGACCGATAAAGAGCGCGATGATAAGGAACACGCCCAGGATGCACAGGTTGAACAGGTAGTTGAACGAATACATGCCACCGACGGTCTCGCGCAGCAGGTTGATGCCATAGGTGAAGGGCAGCAGCGGATGCAGCCATTGGAAGAAGCCGGGCATCATCTCGATGGGATACATGCCCGACGAGCCGGGGATCTGCACAATGACGAGGATGACGCCAATGGCTTTACCGATATGCTTAAAGGTGGTGGACAGCGCATAGATGATATTGACGTAGGTGAACGAGATAGCGATGCCGCCCAGCACAAAGAGCAGCGGATTGACGCACTGAACGCCAATGACTAGGTCGCCTACCGTAACGATGATGGCCTGGAACGCGCCCAGGATCACCAGGAGCAGCCAGCGGCCAAAGTAGCCCTGACGCGCCGTAAAGCTACCGATGCCCTCGCGGTCGACCTCGAGTTTGTAGATAGCGATGAGCACATAGCCGCCTACCCACAGCGCCAGATTGGTGTAGAAGGGCGCGATGCCCGAGCCAAAGCTCTTGACCGGATAGATTGACTTGGATGTCAGCTCAACCGGAGATGCCATGAAATCTGCCACGTCATTGACGTCGACGTCCATAAGGTCGGCTAACTCGCCCATAGACTCAGAGGTCTGCAACGCCGCAATGTCATTGGCGGCGGTCGCGAGCTTGTCCTGAACCTTGGCAAGGGAGGCGTCGGTTTGGGACAGCGTGGTCTTTGCCTGCTTGAGCGTGGCGTCGAGCTGCGCCAGCGTGCCGCGCGCGCTCGCTATCGTGGGGGTCATACCCGATACAATGCCGGTCAAATCGCCCGAAACGGCGGCAAAGGAGTCAAGCGCGCTCGAAGCCTTCGGCAGTGCGTTCTGTCCCAAATCGGTCTGAGCCTGACCGAGGTTAGCCGTACCGGTCTGAATTGCCGCGTTGAGTGCGTTGCTCGCGTTCGAGATTGCCGTAGCTTCGTTTGCCATGGCGCTCGACTGCGCAGAGAGGCCATCCTTGATGCTCTGCAGCTTCTGGTTTTGCTCGCGAAGCGAATTGATGGTCGATGCGATGAGCGCGTCGGCGTCCGCCGACCCCGTCGACGTATCGTTAGCGAGAATCTGCAGGCGCTCGATGACAGCGCTGTTGTGGTCAATCGTCGCTTGGAGAGACTCGAGCGAGTTGTCGATGCGGGTGGTCGTAGATGTGACCGCGCCCGTCAGCTTGCCAATCGCAGCGTTCGCGGAGGCTGACGTCTTGGTGAGTGCAAGGCTGCCTCCCGAGAGCGCCTTGGAGAGCGAGGTGATGGAGTTACCCGCCGTGGCGCGAGCCTCGCCCAGCAGGTCGTTGCCCTGGGAGATCGCCTGCGTCAGCGACGGCGCCTGACCCTGCAGACCGGCAAGTGCCGCATCGGCCGAAGCAATCGAGCTGCTTGTCTTGTCGATGGCGGTGTTCATGTCGCCGATGGAATCACGTACTTCGCCCAGGGTATCAGACGCCTCGGACACCGAGCCCGCCAGCGAATCCTGGGTCTGGGTTGCCTTGTCTTTAAGGTCAATGCCAGCATCTTTGGCAATGCCCGCGACGGTCTCGCCCACCGTGGAGACAAACTCAGAGTTGATCTGCTCCTCGATGGTGTTGGCACCGGTATCGGTGACCTTGGGCGCAATGGCGCTCTTTTTCTCGTTGACGTAATAGGTGAGCTTCGGCTGATGGTAATTGCCATCGAGCATCGAGACGAGATTGTCGGAGAAGTTCTTGGGAATCACGATGGCAGCATAGTATTCGCCACTTTCGACGCCCTCTTTGGCATCTGCCGCCGAGTCGACGAAGGTCCAGCCCAGCTGGTCGTTCTCCTTGAGTTGGTCGACCACCTTATCGCCCGCGTTGAGCTCGCCCACCAAGTCGTTTTGGGTGCCTTGATCGTTGTTGGCGATGGCGATTTTAATGCCCTGGGAATTTCCGTACGGATCCCAGTTGGCAACGATGTTGTACCAGGCATACAGCGAGGGAATGACGCACACGCCCAGGGTAACCACCAGGGCGACGGGGTTCACGATCAATCGCTTGATGTCGCGTTTAAAGATTGCAAAGGAGACCTTTGCGTTGGATAGTTTGCTGCCGAGACTCACGCTTGGACCATCCATCCTGTCGTTGAATCAAATCGTACTATCAAAAACCATTGTACGTAGGCGCTTTAGCGTCTCAGCGCACAATGGTATCGAGTTTTGCGGGTAGCAATATACTACGAAGACGAATTAACGTACAGTTGTACAGTATCTTTAATTTTAGCAGGTCACAAAACCACAACCCGCACAAATCAGCAATCCGAATAGTCCTCGGGGACGTTCTTGAATGACCAGTCGTTTAAGAGCGTCCCCAATGACTACTTTGGACCACGAAGGCGCCGCAGGTTGAGCATAAGTCAGCGAAAACGCCCCTAAGCGAGCAAGGTGACGTGAAAGAGGAGGGAAGCGTACTTCGGTACGCGACCGACGATTGAACGTCAGATTGCCGCTTAGGGGCGTTTGCAGCGTCGACCGGTCTGCCGTTCGTTAGAACGGCGGAACCAAAGGCGTAACTACTTAACTACATCAAGTTGCAAACAGCCGCCGCGAAGGCAACGGGGTCCTCGGGGAGGATGCCCTCGACCAGCAGGGCCTGATCGTAGAGCAGACCAGAGTACTGCTTGATCTTGTCGGCGTCGCCTGCCTTCTGGGCAGCGACAAGCTTGTCAAAGACCGGGTGCTTGGCGTTGAGCTCGAGCACGCGTTGGCTCTTGGGCATGCCGTCGGGCGCGCCCTCGGGTCCCTTCTGGAGCACCTTCTCCATCTCGAGCGAAAGTGGGCCCTCGGTGGTGATACAAGCGGGGGCATCGGTCAGGCGCGCGGAGACGGCGACTTTCTCGACCTTGTCACCGAGCGCCTCCTTCATAGCGCTAAAGAGGTCCTCGTTCTCCTTGGTGGCGTCCTCGGCCTCCTTCTTCTCGTCCTCGGTCGCCAGGTCAAGATCACCGGTCGCAACGTTCTTGAGCTCTAGATGACGATCCTCGACCTCGGGCTCGGCACCGTCGGCCACAGCCTTCTCGGCAGCCTCGCGGGCAGCATCGTCCTCGTAGATCTTGGGCATATCGGCGGCAACGTACTCACGCATAGCCTGGAACGTGAACTCATCCACATCCTGCGTCAGCAGCAGCACGTCATAGCCGCGGTCGAGCACGCCCTTTACCACGGGCATCTTGGCCAAGCGCTCACGCGAGTCGCCGGCGGCGTAGTAGATGGCCTTCTGATCCTCAGGCATGCCCTTGGCATACTCGGCCAGGGTAATCATCTTCTGTTCCTTGGCAGACCAGAACAGCAACAGGTCGGCGAGCTCATCGGCCTTCATGCCATAGCTCGAGTAGATGCCGTACTTAAGACCGCGGCCAAAGTTCTCAAAGAACTTCTCGTAGGCCTCGCGGTCGTTGTCGCGCATATCCTCAAGATCGGCGGTAATCTTCTTCTCCACGCGCTTGGCGATGGCCTTGAGCTGACGGTTCTGCTGCAGCGTCTCACGCGAGATGTTGAGCGACACGTCGGCAGAATCCACGACGCCGCGGACAAAGTTGTAGTAGTCGGGCAGCAGGTCGTCGCACTTCTCCATAATCAGCACGTTGGAGCTGTAGAGCGCCAGGCCCTTCTCGTAGTCCTTGCTGTACAGATCGAACGGGGCGCGGCCCGGCACAAACAGCAGCGCATCGTACTCAAGCGTACCCTCGGCATGGAAGCTGATAGTGCGCGCGGGATCGTCAAAGTCGTGGAACGTGGACTTGTAGAACTCGTTGTAATCCTTCTGCTCAACGTCGGAGCTGCGCTTTTTCCAGATCGGCGTCATGGAGTTGATGGTCTCGAGCTCCTGGTAGTCCTCGTACTCGGGCTTGTAGTCGTCGCCGGCGTCCTCGGGCTTGGGTTTCTGGCGGCTCTTGCTCACCATCATCTGAATCGGGTAGCGCACATAGTTGCTGTACTGCTGAATCAGGCTCTTGAGGCCCCACTCGGTCAGGAAGCGATCGTAGGTCTCGGCCTCGCCGTCGGCGTCGAGCTTCTCGTTCTCGCGCAGCGTCAGGATGACATCGGTGCCGTGCTCGGCGCGCTCGCCGTCTTCGATGGTGTAACCCTCAAGACCATCAGACTCCCACACGTGAGCGGTGTCCTCGCCATAAGCGCGGCTGACGACCTTTACGTGGCTGGCGACCATAAAGGCGGAGTAGAAGCCCACGCCAAACTGGCCGATGATGTCGACATCGGAGCCCTGTTGCTCGGCGTTCTCGGTCTTAAACTCCTCGGAGCCGGAATGGGCGATGGTGCCCAGATTGCGCTCGAGCTCCTCGGCGGTCATGCCAATGCCGTTATCCGAGATGGTAATGGTGCGGGCGTCTTTATCAAAAGAGACGCGAATAGCCAGGTCGCCCTGGTCGAGTTTGACACTCGGGTCCTGCAGGCTCTTAAAGTTGAGCTTGTCGACGGCGTCGCTCGCATTAGAGATAAGCTCGCGCAGGAAGATTTCCTTATTGGTGTAGATGGAGTTGATCATGAGGTCGAGCAGTTTTTTGCTCTCGGTCTTAAATTGACGCATGTGCAGTCCTTTCGCGCTACCCCCGTCCGCAAAAACGGCCCGGTTGCCCGAGCCGCATCGCAGACCTGCTATGTCCAGACTTAGATTTTATAACCCATTAGCGCGCATATATACATACGGAATCGAAAAACTGTATGTCCAAACGCTCTGATACGCCAATTGCCAAGGAGTGTCCCCGACTGCCGGCAGGAAAGGAACGTCCCTATCTGCCATCTACGCGCTTGGCCATCCAAGCATGGGGCTGGCCCTCGTCTTCGTAGTCCACCGGGGCAATCTGCGTGTAGCCCGCCTTGGCATAGAGCGGCAGCACGTATTCCTGCGCATGCAGCTTAATGAGCTTGGCGCCGGCATCACGCGCGCGCGTATCACTGGCCTCGACAATCTTGCTCGCCAGACCGCGACGGCGCATGCTCGGCAGCACAGCCACGCGCCCCATAATGTAGGTCTCCCCCGCCGCGACGCCTTCGTCCAAGTCGCACGCCGGCGACACCGGAGCCTCCGCGTCAGCCGCACGCTCAAGCTCTTCGGGAAACACGCGCGAGCAACCGGCAAGCTCGCCGTCTACATAGAGCGTCACATGAATGCAGTTCGGATCCTCGTCGATAGCGTCAAACTCGTTCTCGTAGCCCTGCTCGTCCATAAAAACGACGCGGCGCACCAACGCCGCGTCATCAAAGCATCCCGTCTTAAGTTGGATATCCATGGCTGCCCTTTCATTCAATGCGAACGTTAGGGACAGATTTTAGCGAAAATGAGCTCCGCGCACGCTAAACTTCGCGCGAGCCTTCGCCAGGCAGTCGTAATGACCCACGTTATGGGCATCGCTCGCGATGAAGCTGTACAGGTTCTGATCGAACAGGCGCTGTGCCGGCTTTTTCTCGCGACCAAAGCGACCGCCGGCAATAAAGTCCGCCGAAGCCTGCAGCTTGCAGCCCATATCGACCAGGCGCTCCGCCACGCTTACATCCTTTTGAACCGCACGATAGCGCTCAGGATGAGCGATGATCACCTGGTAGCCACGGCACTGCAAATCGTAAATCGTGTTCTCGTACTCTCTAAACGCATACGCATCGGCATGCGTCGAAAGCTCGAGCAGAAACTCGTTGGTCCCATCGAAATGCAAGTGATCCGCGGCATCGATACCAAGCTCAACGAGCTTTCGATGGTTGACCTCGAAGCCCATCTGGAGCGGAAAACCGTCAGCGTTATCGCGCAGCAGCTCAAAGGCATCCCACATCTTGTCGTAATCAAAATAGGGATCACGGCAGTGAGGAGTGCAAACGATTCTGGTTACACCGGCCCGCTTGGCAGCCTCGAGCATCGCCAAGCTCTCTTCGAGATCGGCGGCGCCGTCGTCTACACCCGGCAAGATATGGCAATGAATGTCACGCATAGGTCAGCCTTAATCAACTAAACGTTTGCTCGGTTGGTGAAGATGCCCTTTTTGGAAGTGCCCTGATCGTCGGAGCCCTTCTTAACCTTCTTACCGTCCTTGGTGTAGTAAGAATAGTAGTACTCGCTGGTCTCGGTCTCACAGTAATTCATGACGGTACCGATGAGCTTGACCTTCTCGGACTTCTTAAGCTGGGCGATAGCGTTGAGCGCCTCTTCGCGCTTGGTAAAGTCCTCGCGCACCACGAACAGCGCGCCGTCGGTCAGGCTGGCAATCTCGGCAGCATCGATGAAGGTGCCGACCGGAGGAGCATCGAAGATGACGTACTGGAACTTAGCAGACAGTGCCTTGACCAGCTTGGCAAAGCGATGGGAGACGATGATGTCGGCAGGATTGGGAATATGCGGCTCGGCATCGAGGAAGTAGAAATTCTTCTGACCTGTCTCGACAATCGCCTGGTCGATAGAAACCTGCTCGGACAGGACTGCATAGAGTCCGCCGCGGGAGCGGACGCCGAGCATATCGGCAAGGGACCTGCGACGCATATCAGCCTCGACCAGCAGGACACTCTTGCCGCTCGTGGCGATTGCCTGAGCAAGATTAATGGAAACCGTAGACTTGCCCTCGTTGGGAATCGAGGAGGTAACGGTGATGGTGCGAATGGGGTCGTCCACGCTCGCAAAGCGGATGTTGGCCAGAAGGGTCTTGGCGGCATTCTGCACAACGAGCTTATCGGTGTTCTTTGCCTTAGCCATGCCTATTTACCACCTTTCATAGCCGGAATTCGGCCAACAACGGGAATACCCAGGAGCTCTTCTGCCTCTTCGGCACCGCGGATGCGGGTATTGAGCATGTCTGCCAAAACGACATAGGCAACTGCGATAAAGATACCGGCGAGGAACGCGACGGCAATATACAGCGTGCGCTTGGGGCCGCTGGGGGCTTCGGGGGTCTTAGCCTCGTCGATAACGTTGATGCTCTGGGCAGCGCCGACGTTCTGAGCGACCGTACTCACCGAGCTGGCAATGGCCTTTGCGACCTCAGCCGTCTCCTTGGCATCGGTGCCGGTAACCGAAAGCGTAATGACACGCGTGGTGGTCTCGGAGGAAACAGACACCTTGTAGTCATCCAAATCGGTGAGGCCCAGTTCTTTGGCGGCGCCGCTCTTAACGCTATCGCTATCCAGCAGCGTGGCGATATCGTTGGAAAGCATCTGGCTCGCCGAGAGATCGTTGTAGCTCATCTGACCGCTATCGTCGGTCTTGGCGAGAATGTACATGCTCGTCGTCGCGGTATAGGTGTTGTCCATCGCAACGAAGGACACGATGCCCATGGCGATCGCGCAGACCACCGGAAGGGTGATGACCAGCTTGAGGTGCTTCTTCAGCAGCTGGAACAGTTCGAGAAGGGTCATGCAGCTTGCCTTTCATTTCCCCAGTTCGGATTGACAAAACTGTCCGTATGTTATCGCATCTTTTTACCGAGACCAAACTCTATACATAAGAAACAGGCTCTCCTGTAAAAATGTCGGAAGCAATCGTAAAATTGCACAACAACGCCGCACCCGAAAGTCAAATGCGGCGTCTACATCATTATCTATGTTGTATCGCTATGCGAATGGCTCGTCCTGCTGTATGGGAAACGCCACCGTAATGGTGGTTCCCACGCCCAACTCGCTCGATAGATCGAGCGTGGCGTGATGATACAGGGCCGCATGCTTGACAATGGCAAGCCCCAGGCCGGTTCCGCCGCGTGCCTTGGACCTACTCTTGTCCACGCGATAGAACCGCTCAAATACCTTGCCCTGTTCTTCAGGCGCGATACCGATTCCCGTGTCGGCGACAGCGAGGAACGGATGGCCTTTGTCGTTGGTGCCGCACTGCAGCGTAACCGTACCGCCGGGCCGATTGTAGCGGATGGCGTTGCTTGCCAGATTATAGATGAGCTCGTCGACCAAGCGCGACACGCCTTCGATGACCACAGGCTTGGTCTCATGACTTATCGTCACATTCACCTGACGGGCGACCTGTTCAAGACGCTGCTCAACCGCGTAGATCGCACGCGAGAGCTCAATAGGCTCCGTGGACCCAATGGGCACTGCCTCGCCTTCAGTTGCACGTTCGGCCTCGTCCAAGTTAGACAGCGTAAGGATGTCGTTGACAAGCGCTGCCAAGCGGCCCGCCTCACGATAGATGCGACCGCCAAAGTTGCGCAGGTCGTCCTCGCCCTCGACCATGCCATTTGCGATGAGCTCGGCATAGCCCGAAATCGCCGTAAGCGGCGTCTTGAGCTCATGGGTGATATTCGCCGTGAACTCGCGGCGCATACGGTCGTTGTCCGCTAGCACCGCCATTTGGCGCTTGAGTTCCTGGCGCTGCGACTCGATGCGCTCAAGCATGGGGACCATCTCGGCATAGGCGTGCTCATAGCTACGGCGTGGGTGATCCAAATCCACCTCTTGCAACGGCGCGATGATGGCACGGGACTCACGGCGCGCCATAAAAAACGAGAGTACTGCACCCGCTGCTGCGATAAGCAGCATCGGCGCCAGCATCGACAGCAAAATCGCCGCAACGCCAGGCTGGGCCTGCGCCAAGCGAACGACCTGGCCGTTATCAAGGGTGACGGCGCGATACAGCATAATCTCGTCGAGTGTAGAGCTTGCGCGCTCCGCGGAACCCGAACCACTCTCAAAGGCCTCGATGACCTCGGGGCGATCGCCATGGTTGGGCAGTGTGGAAGGCGACGCCTCGTTGTCGTAGGCAACAGATCCGTCCTTATTGATCAGCGTGATACGAAGATCCTCGCGATCGAGGCTTCGCAAGAACGGGATGGGCTCCTGCTGCTCGTCGAGGGCGGCAGCAATGAGCTCGGTTTCCTGCGCCAGATTGGCACTCGTGGCATCCGCCAAAGTGTTTTGCACAAAGAACGCACCCAGCACCGTAAACGCCACGATAACCGCCATGGCGCAGACAAAGATCGTCACAAAAACGCGGTGCGACAGCGTATGTTTTCCCTGGGGGGCGAAGACCACGGGTTACTCCTCCGATGCGGTGGCCGCGGTGTCGTCGCCTTCGGCACCATCACCGGCAGAAGGCTCGGCCAGGCGATAACCCACGCCGCGCACGGTCTCGATGGCGCTGGCATGCTCGCCCAGTTTTTGGCGAAGCGTCTGCACGTGCACGTCAACGGTGCGCGAACCGCCGTCGAAGTCCCAGCCCCACACGCTCTGCAGCAACGACTCTCGGGTAAAGACCACGCCGGGCTTGCGCATGAGGTACTCGAGCAGGTCGAACTCGCGCAGGGTGAGCTTAAGCGGCTCGCCGGCAACGGTCACCTCGCGATGGCTGGGCGAAAGCACGATGTCGCCCACGCTGAGCACATCGCTCGCCTGCTTGACCATGCCACCGCGACGCAGCAGTGCGCGGCAGCGGCTCGCAAGCTCCATGAGCGAAAACGGCTTAGTCAGGTAATCGTCGGCACCGCCATCGAGCGCCATCACCTTGTCGAGTTCGGTGTCCTTGGCGGTAAGCATCATGATGGGCACCGTCGCCGTCAGGCGATCGGCACGCAGGCGGCGCATAATCGCCAAGCCATCGGTGTCGGGCAGCATGATATCGAGCAGCACAGCATCGGGCACCCGTCGCGCCACGGCAGCTTTAAACTCGCCATCACACGAAAAGCCCTCGGCCTCGATTCCCTGCTTGTGCAGCGCGTAGACTGTCAAATCCCTGATGTTGTCATCGTCCTCGACGTAATAGATCATGTTGAACCCCTTTGCGGCCGATATGACCGCATCTTAACCCTAAAAGCACCTGTAAAAGACAGCGTCAGCCAAAACGCCCCGTCAAATAATCCGCCGTGCGCGGATCGGACGGATTTTTGAAGAGTTGCGCGGTAGGCGCGTGCTCCACCAGCTCACCCAGCAAAAAGAACGCAACCGAATCGGAAATACGCGCGGCCTGCTGCATGTTGTGCGTCACGACCACCAGCGTGCAGGTTTCCTTGAGCTCGCAGGCAAGCTGCTCCACCACGAGCGTCGACACGGGGTCGAGCGCCGAGGTCGGCTCGTCCATCAGCAGAATGTCGGGCTGCACGGCAAGTGCGCGGGCGATGCACAGGCGCTGCTGCTGTCCACCCGAAAGACCCAGGCCCGACTCTTTGAGCTTGTCCTTGACCTCGTCCCACAGGGCAGCGCGACGCAGGGAGTCCTCGACCAGCTCATCGAGCACGGCGCGGTCGCGCACACCCATACCGCGAGGACCGTAGGCGACGTTGTCGTAGATGCTCATGGGAAATGGGTTGGGGCGTTGGAACACCATGCCCACGCGCTGGCGCAAACGGCAGATGTCGCAATCGCCCAGGATATCTTGACCATCGAGCGCAATCTTGCCCTCGATGCGGCAATCCTTGATGCCGTCGTTCATGCGGTTAAAGCAGCGCAGCAACGTGGACTTTCCGCAGCCCGAAGGCCCGATGAACGAGGTGATCTGCTTGTCGCGGATCTTGATATTCACGTCCTTGAGCGCATGGTGGTCGCCATAGAACAGGTCGATGCCCTCGACGTCGATGCGCGTCGGCGAGGCGGCAAGATCCTCTGCCGTGGGGCGAGTCGCATCCCCAACCTCGCGCTCATGCGCGGCCTCGGCCTGCGCTTCCATGAGTTCTTCAAGCTCCGTGGGCTCCACAGCCGCAGCAGCCGTCATACCGCACACCTCCATATCGATATCAATTCAGCAGTATCGATAGTAGGAATCGCGGCTCATACGCACGTGAGCACATTGTCAAGTGTTTGTAAGGGCACGCTAGCTATGCGGCGGGCAGCTCGATGGTGAATATCGTGTGTTCGGGCGTCGATTCGCATGCAACGGTACCGCCGTGTGCCGCGATGATCTCCTTGGCAATAGCAAGGCCCAAACCGGCACCACCGCGATTGGTCGCACGCGCCGCATCCAGGCGATAGAACTTCTCAAAGATTACCTTGAGCTTAGCCGCAGGGATAGGATCGCCCTGATTGATAAAGCGCACGCGCACGCCACCATCGTCTTGGCGCCTGGCCTCAATCGTGATAGTCGAGCCCTCGTAGCTATAGGCGACGGCGTTTTTCATGATGTTGTTGAACACGCGGGCCATCTTGTCGCCATCCACGAGCACCGTCAGGTCCTCGCGAATATCAACTTGGGCTTCCTTATGCTGCTCGTTGAGGATGGGATAGAACTCGTCAGCCACCTGAGCCAGCAGCAACCCCAGATCAACATAGCCGCGCGTGAGCACGATATCGTGGAAGTCAAAGCGCGTGATATCGAAGAACTCCTCGATGAGCGCATCGAGCCGGTGCGCCTTGTCGAGCGCCACGCCCGTAAAACGCGTGCGCTGCTCAAGCGGCAAATCGGGGGCCTCCTGCAAGAGCGAAAGGTAGCCCACCACACTGGCAAGCGGGGTGCGTAGGTCATGTGCCAAGTACGTGACCAAATCGTCCTTGCGATGCGACTCGTCACGCAGAGCTTGCTGCACCTTGCGCTCACGGTCACGCACGCGGTTAAGGGCGCCCTCGACCTCCAAGAAGTCGCCGTCGATGTTATCCCAGGTGTCGGGGTGATCGATCAGGCGATCTTGAATACGAGCGGCCAGCACACAATCGGCATGCTGCTCGCCCTGCTCGTAGCCATGGTAGTACAGGGCGCGGCCGCAAAAGAACAGCACGCACACGGCAAGCGCCAGCACAAAGCCAAGCATGTTGAATACAAAGCCGGCATCGAACAACACCGGCCCTTCGATGCCGCCGAGCGCCATGGCGCCAATCGCCAACGTCATGGCCCACGCGGCACCGCCAATCACCACGCAACGGCGCACGATTTCGAATCGATCGATCAGCAAAAAGCCGACAAGCAGCACCGCTAAGACTCCGGCGATGTTGTCGATGCCAATCAGCAGCAGGCTCAGCAAAAAGAGCAGCACCGTCGCAAGCGCGCGGTTGTCGACGACTGCCCGTACGTATTCAAAGAGTCGATCGGGCACCTCGAATGCCTGCCTATCGTCTTTTGTCATATCCACTTCCCCACCATCAAAGGCGCTATTCGATTATGTAGCCGACACCCCAGACGTTTTTGATAAAGCGCGGCTTTTGAGCGTCGTCGCCAATCTTTTCGCGCAGGTGGCGAATGTGCACCATCACCGTATTGTTGGAGCCGGGCATAAAATCCTCGTTCCACACCGCGCGGAACAGATCCTCCACGGCTACCACGCTGCCGCGATGCTCAACCAGATACAGCAAGATGGAATACTCGATGGGCGTGAGGCGTACCGGTGCACCGTCCACCGTTACGGAACGAGCATCGCGGTTGATCTCCAGGCCGTCGAGCTGGATGGTCGGCGACTCGGCCGCCTGCGAGCGGCTACCGTAGCTGGTGTAGCGGCGAAGCTGAGCGTGCACGCGCGCGATGAGCTCCAGCGGACGGAACGGCTTAACCACGTAATCGTCCGCGCCAAGCGAGAGCCCCTCGATCTTATCCTGCTGGGCATCGCGTGCCGTCAACATAATAACGGGGTAGGTATGGCTAGCGCGGATGGTGCGTAGCAGCTCAAAGCCGTCGATATCAGGCAGCATGACATCCAGCAGCGCCAGATCAAACTCCTGCTCCAGAATCGCCTTGGCCGCATCAGCCCCGCTGTAGGCAATCTGGACATCAAAGCCCTCTTTTGTAAGGTAGATACCAACCAAGTCGGCGATGACCTTCTCGTCATCAACTACCAAAATGCGCTCGTTCATGCGTGCTCCTCTCGCGCTCCATTATGCCCGAGGCGACGCACGCCACACACAACAAGCGTGGGTGATTAAGTCGGCCTTAAGCACCCTTGTGCCCGTTCGGGCGCGGATGTGGGCCACGCACGCACGCGATGATCGCCGACGCCGGCAAACGATATACTCTAGTTCCAGAAGAGACCATCCCGTCGAAAGCGAAATCCGTGAAGTCCCTCACCTCTTTTGCAAAGCGCTCAGCCCAGCTTGCCGCCGGCTTTGTCTGCGCTATCGCCCTTGCCGCTGGCGTGCCCACCGTCGCCGGCGCCCAAGTACTCACGACCGACAATGTTTGCGGCAAAACCGCCGATGCGCGCGGCATCACGGCCGAAAACCTGCCCGATATCGATGCGACCAATGCCCTCGTCATGGGCAAAGACGGCACCGTCTACTATGCCCGCGGCGCCGATGAGCAGGTCAAGATTGCCTCGATCACCAAGGTCATGACCGCAATCCTAACCGTCGAGAATTGCAAGATGGACGAGAAGGCCACGGTGAGCAACGCCGCAGCCACCGTGGGCAATTCAACAGCCGGCCTACTCGAAGGCGACGAGCTCACCGTGAAGCAGGCACTGCGCGGCCTGATGATTCCCTCGGGCAACGACGCCGCCATCGTGCTCGCCGAATATGTGGGCAAGAAGATCGACCCTAAGACCAAAGACGCCGAGGCAACATTTGTGAAAGCCATGAACGAGCGCGCTAAGAAGCTCGGTTGCACCGGCACGCTTTTTGAAAACCCGCATGGTCTGGACTTTGATGAGTGGGCTGGCGATATGCACTCAACCGCACACGACGTAGCGCTGATGATGCAGGAGGCCATGAAAAACGACACGATCCGCGAGGTCGTAGCGAGCGAAGATTCCTGGATCGAGGTCACGGGCGCCGACGGCACCGACCATTCGCATTCCATGGACACGCATAACTATTTGCTAGGCCAAGATGGCAACATCGGTGGCAAGACCGGCACCACCGATGATGCAGGCTATTGCTTTACGGGTGCCTACAACCGCGATGGCGACGAGATCTACACCGTCGTTTTGAACTCCACCACCACCGACCAGCGCTTTACCGATACCGCAACCCTTGCCAATTGGTACTACGGTCACAAGGTGACGGTCGCAATCGCCAACACGCAGGAAAAGACCGCCAACGGCAACCCACTTATGGCGCGCATTGGCCAAACCGACTGGACGGATAAGACGATCGACGCCACGCTCGCCGATCCTACGGCGCAAGCGACCGTGTTTTCCCTTGCCGGCGAGGTGACCGAAAAGGTTAGCTACGACGATCTTTCGGGCACGGTGCATGTGGGCGACAAGGTGGGCAGCGTTACGCTCAAGCAGGATGGCACCAAGATCGCCGTCATGGACCTGGTTGCCGACGAGGAAGGCGCAGGGCCGAATCCCATTGAGTGGCTACTCGTGAAGCTCGATCGCTTGGGCCGCCGCATCGACAACCGCCCGCTCACGACAGAAAGCGAGACCGTCGCCAAGGCGCCCGAGGTGTAGTGCGCAAGAATAATAAGCCCACTGAAGGGAGGCGTCCGAAAGGATGCCTCTTTTTTTGAGGTTCGAATCCCCAGCCGCCATTCTTGATAATAAAAAGGGCCCCAAATGGGACCCTTCTTCAAATTCGTACTGGCGGAGAGCTGGGGATGTCCGGGCATGCTGCGCATGCCCTCCGGCTTCAAAGCCTGGCGGCTTTTCGCCCACGGGCTACAAACGCTTTCGCGTTTGCTTAACGCCCGTGCCCTCTCGGGTTCGAATCCCCAGCCGCCATTCTTGATAATAAAAAGGGCCCCAAATGGGACCCTTCTTCAAATTCGTACTGGCGGAGAGCTGGGGATTCGAACCCCAGATGCCCTTTTGGGGCATACTCGCTTAGCAGGCGAGCACCTTCGGCCTCTCGGTCAGCTCTCCGTAACAGCCGTTCTATAGTAACCAAACAGTCGAAGTTGGGCAAGAGGGAATTTTCTAATTGCCCGGCGGCCTTTCCTCCTTGCAGTTTTCGCCCCTACCCCAGCGAGCGGTTGAGGGAGCCGAGCTCGTCGTTGCCCATGGTACGCCACATTTGGAAGATGCAACCGCGCGCCAGGAAAAAGAAGCCGTTATCGACCAGCTGCACGGCGGCATCCGCAAGCTGGTTGGCCACCGCGGGCACGGGCGGCAATTCGAGTCCAGCCCTGCGGATGGTCTCGACCGCTTCCTCGAACGTCGGAGGCTCGCTGACACCCATCTCGTTCATAAGGCCCTGCATTTCTTCCAGCGCGCTGCTGCCCGACTCCTCGCCGCGCGGCACCAGACGGTAACAAGCCAGCGCCAGGTCGAGCTGATCGCAATTCCAATAGGCAAACGCCAAGCGATAGAACAGGTAGCCGATTGCAGAACGATCGCTGGCAATACGTAGGCCGTGGCGCGCCACCTCGATAATCTCGTCAAAGCGCTCCAGACGCGCGAGCACGTTGATGAGCGCAAAGTGCGACTGCATGGACGAGCGCGCCAGATCGTAAAGATGGCGCACCTCGGGCAGTGCTCGTTCAAAGTCCTCTTGCTCGGCGTAAAAACTGCAGATCTCGTGCTGGGCAAAGTACAGCGCATCGGGCGCACGAAGGATTCGCACAGAGCGGTCTTCTTCCAACACCGGTAGCACCATGCGCACCAGCTGGTTATCGCAAAACTGCGTTTGAACCGGACCTGTCGCCAAAAGCTCGGCGACGGCGCACTTAGCCTCCAACTCCTCGACAAGACGGGAAAAGCCTTCAAAAGCACCTGTACGGTCGACTTTTGCCTGCTCGCGCAATTCAACAACACGGGCCACGTATGGGTCGTCGTCCTCTTCCATGACCTCCAACTCGTCAGCCGTATCGGCAAGCAGCAGATCGCGCAGCGCCGGCGGCAGCGTGCGATGGTCATCACGCGGACGAGCATGAACCTCCGCAGGCTCAATCGTCTCCGGAGCGGTTGACTCATACGCCTCAAGTACACGCTTGCACGGCATATCGTCCATGTCCATGCTCTCAAGATCCTTGACGACAGGCACGCAATCGGCCAGATAGGCCGCGCGCCCAAAGAAATACGTTGCGACAACGCGCTCGCCCTGCTCACTGCCGGGAGCAGCAATCTGCACATAGCAGCGCGTGATGCAGGTGCCCGCGGCAAAACACGCTGCTGCAAGCGTGAGTGCCACGCGCGCATCGTGCTCCGCGGCCCAGATCGCACGCGCGTCCTCGTCCAACTCGCGCCAGGCGTCATCTTGAGCGTCGTATTCACGTTGCGGCATGGCATCAACGACAGACTGCCCAAACCGAACGAGCATGATCCCCTCGGCAACGTTTGCCCGATAGGTATAGTCGAGCCGCGTGACCACGTTAAGTGCCTCGACAATACGCGCGAAGCGGGTACGCACATCCCACTCACCGCCCGGCTGGCAAGCCACCGTACCCGGTTTGCCCCACGGGTTATCGCTCGAGGCCGTATCGAGCAGTCGGGGAACATCGTTGGTCGTCTTGGCGATATGCCACGCATCAAAGAGCGCGCAGCCCTCAAGGCTCGGCGAGGATGCCGCAGGGACCAATCCGGCCCCGATGTGCTCAAGGATGCCGGAGAGACGGTTAAGACGGCACTCGATGGCAAGCAGCATGTCAATCTCGTCCTGGTCCAGCAGGCTGCGATCAAAATTGAGATAGAAAAGCTTTGAGCGATCGATGCGAGCCAGGCTCATCTCGGACTTAGCGGCGATGGTGCGCAAGCGGGGCAAGTCAATTTCACTCATAAGGGCGGCGGCATAGCGCTCGATACCGCTCGGATTCTCGGCATGGTCAACGCGGTAGAGCAGCGTCTCGATAGCGTCAGGGAGCGGTGCCGTGTTAAAGCCCAAAAACACCTCGACCGGCTCGGGCAACTTTACGAGCTTGATCTTGTCGACAACGTTTTGCATACCCTCGTCGAGTCCGTCGGCGTCCGCCGTGCTCGCAATGGTATTTTCGGAGTCAGCGAATATCACGTAGCGCAGGAACATCGATGCCATGAACTCACCGTAAGGAAGGGAGCGGGTCGAATTCCATGTCTCGTGATCGGACTGTTCGCGCATGGGGCCTTCGGGAGAGCCGACGGTTCGCGCGCACGCGCGCATCGTGCCGTTTGCTCCCCTCACCATAATCTCACCAATACCGGAGTCCGACTCGTCAAGGACCAGTTCCATGTCGGGATCGTTGGGCAGCGGAGCCTCGCTAACGGGGCGGTCCACCTTGTACACCTCACCCGAAACGCTTACGTAGCCCAAAAGCGACACATGGCTTTTGCCAACGAATTCGACGACATAACAAGATTCATGCTGATCCTCGCCAAAGAGTTTCCAGACCACGCCATATGAGCGTCCCGCAGGCTGCTCGGACATCGCCGGAAAGCGCTTCTTGGGATCGAGAAACCTGAGCTTGTATGTCGGACGCTCTGCCACGAAATATCACCCTAATCGGTCGCTTGAGAAGGAGCGGTCGCGAATAAGTCGCGACATCTACTCGGAATCTTACACGAGTCGACAGGAAATCGTCCCTTTGGACGAAAGCACTCAAGCTGGCGTAAAAGAAAAGCCCCCGTTGCCGGGAGCTTTAATCTCAAATGGTGCGGCGTATAGGATTCCGCGCATCCGCTGCGCGGATCCGCACCGGCTTCGCCCGCCTGCCGGCGTGCTCGCCCGCGGGCTAAAAACGCTCCGCGTTTTCTTTACGCCCGCGCCTCGACCGAGGTTCGAATCCATGCGGTGTTTACGTAAAAGAAAAGCCCCCGTTGCCGGGAGCTTTAATCTCAAATGGTGCGGCGTATAGGATTCGAACCTATGACGTTCTGATTCGTAGTCAGACCCTCTATCCAGCTGAGGTAACGCCGCGACTTGTTGATTATTATGCACAGGGACTGAATAATGGTCAAGCATTTTTTCA